>CAYOOY010000006.1:23439-40258 GCA_964405725.1 uncultured Methanosarcinales archaeon
CTTGTATTCATAGTTCTATTCAAAAAACAAATAAAACGTATAGTAATCAAAGATATTCATTTGCTTGAAGCCAAAGAAAAGGCCGTTGAAAAGAAAATTGAAAAGGAATTTGCTAAAATCTAACAAAAGCCTTTAAAACATCCCGCATATTCTCTCATACTATGAAAGACGTACTGCAAGAGATAGTTCCTTCAAAAGAGCAAGAGAAACAGTTCTATGCAACGATTAATCTATTCATCAATAAATTAAATAAGAATCTTAAGAACGCAAAATCATTAGTAGGAGGATCAGCTGCTAAAGGAACGTGGCTAGCTAAAGATCATGATGTAGATATTTTCGTACAATATACAAAACATGAAGACCTCTCAGATCAATTACAAAAAACACTCAAACGAGCATTTCCAAAATTAACAATTAGTAGGTTGCATGGAAGTCGAGATTACTTTCAATTAACCTTCAAAGAGATTAATTTCGAAGTAGTTCCCGTAGTTAAAATATCTAAAGCAAGTGACGCACACAACATTACTGATGTCTCAGTTCTACATGCTAAATGGACAAAAAAACACGTACAAACATTAATCAATGATATTCGCCTCGCAAAACAATTCTTTAAAGCAAATAGATTATACGGAGCAGAATCACATATTGGTGGATTTAGTGGCCATATTATTGAAATTCTCATAATTAAGTATGGGTCATTTAAAGGGCTTCTCAAAGCATCTACAAAGTGGAAACCAAAAACAGTAATTGATGTAGCAAACCTATACAAAGGAAAAGATGTATTTTTTGAAATGAATACATCAAAATTACACTCACCAATTATTATAGTTGATCCTGTTGATAAAACACGTAATGCTGCAGCAGCTTTAACAATAGATAAAGTAAAACTATTGCAAAAAATAGCAAAAGCATATCTGAAAAATCCTTCACGTAATTTCTTTTTCAAACAAGAATATACAAAAGATTTCGTTGCTACAAAAGCTAAGAAAAATCCTTACATATATGTAAAAGCATTTCCAAAACAAGGAAAGCGAGATGTGATTGGAATGAAACTTGCAAAATCATTTTCACACATACTTAAGGAATTAAAAGAATTTGAGATAATTGAAGCAAAATGGGACTGGGATATTATGTATTGTATTGTAAAAACAAAATCTATTGAGGCAATAGCAATTAGGAAAGGGCCACCATTATCCATGAAACAAGCAGTTGCAAATTTCAAAAAGAAAAATAAAGATACGTACACAAAAAACAAGCATATTTATGCCAAAATTCTTAGAAAAAAGACATCACTTACGGATGTTGCATCACATGCAATTAAACATGAATATGTAAAAGAGAGAGTAAATAAAATAGAATTATCGTTTTCGTGATTTTTTTCTCTTACGAACAGGTTTTTTAGCAACTTTTCTTTTAACTGATTTTTTAGCTGACTTCTTCTTGGAAACTGTTCCCTTAGCCTTTTTTCGTGTGTTTCTCTTAAGCTTAGTATTCTTTTTAGCTTTACGATGACTCTTTTCAAACTCAGTAAATAACTTTGATTTGGTCACAACCCGAATGGATCTTGCAACGACTCGAATTCCACGAGCAATTTTTCCAGAACGAGCTACTGCCCTCGCACCTTTGCGCGCTTCAAGTGTTTCGTGTACCACTGCTTGCCCAACTGCAATTTGTCCCGCTCTAAGAAATGAAGAATATAACTTAGTAACCAATCCAAAGAAAAACCCAAATGGAAAAATTGCCAAGACATCTAACCAATAATGCTTGAAAAAGAATTGTGTGTTCTTTGCATGAATCCCTAAAAAGATTAAATCAACTACAAATACCGCAATAACAATACTATCAATAATTAAAATAGGTGTATGATAATGATGAGCAAAATCTTTGAAAAATAATTCAATTACAATTATTACAAATAAAATTGCAACAGCAGCGGGAATAAGTTTAGCATTACGATGCTCCACTTTTTCCCAAAACTCATTCATATACTAAGTAAATTTCGAAGATATTTAAAGCTTACTATTGGGTACATTTAAATAGTATTATTGTAAAATTCATATTAATGTCTCTTTTCAAAGATCAACTTGATATAAATATACGAGATATAACAACATTTGGTGGATTAGTATTTTATGTAGTTATTCTTGTTGCCGTGTTTACATTTAACACACAATTAGCACTAACTCTACTTTACTCCCTCATTTTCATGGTTGGTGTTATCGTTGCAATCCGCTCATTCTATTTCAAAAATAGACCAAAACACATTAAATATTCAACATATCTTGGTAGATTACATGCAAGCTCATTTCCATCTTTGCACACCGCACGTGCAGTGTACTTAGGAGTATTTTTTGCAGCACTTACAACATCAATTTTTGCACGAATAGTACTTGCAATTTTAGTACTTGCTACATTATATTCACGAATTTATTTAAAGAAACATGATACTATTGATCTAATGGGAGGAATTCTACTTGGCGTCCTTACTTTTTTCGTGTTCTAATTGTGACAAAATCACCAAGTGTAGGTTCACTTTTTTTGTTTGAAGGCAAATCTGCAAGGGAGATCGTATCTTCAATAACTAAATTAATATGTAATTTCTTTTCAAGTTCTCGTGCCACATCTATGCGTGGTCGTAACGATCCCGATTCCCATTTTGCCAAGATACTTTGTTTTTCATTAAGAAACTGAGAAAAAGTTTCTTGATTCATATCTTTTGCTTCGCGTGCTTGACGTATGCGAGCACCAAAATCTTTCACTATTTTGAATGTTTTTTCTTGACGCTGTGTCTTAAATTTAACTGAAGAATGTGTTTTTTTCTCAATTGTTCCATATTTGGCACATTCCTTGCAAACCTGCATTTCAACTGATTCTACCTTTGCTCGAAGAAGAAAACCCGATGTCCCACACATCTCACATACCATATTATGTTTTGAGACATTGTAATATTAAAATGTATCGGTATCACAATAAACTATAAATACAAGATTTGTTTCCACTCACTCATGATGGGTTCAGTAAAAGCAAAATGTCGTGTTTGTGGTACAATGGCACCGGCCGATTCATTTAAGCTTCATTACAAGCACAAAATGATGGTGTGTGTGCAGTGCTTTAAGGGAAAACCTGCGCCTATAGTGCCAAAAGTTGAGAATAAACCTGCTCGGCCACCAGGATGGGATGAAGTAGATGAATATCTTGATAGAGCCCAAAAACAATCAAAACAAAAAGAAGATTCACGTTTCTCAAAGATCCCAGGAACAGATCAAGTTCATTACGCATGCACATGTAGCTATAAATTTAGATATGATCCATTTAGAAAACAACCAAGAACATGCCCCTATTGTAATGCAACTATTCCACGCTTACGCACATTTAGTCTGCTCTAGAAGTTCTTTTTGCCATGTACGCAAACTTTTTTTATTTCCCGAAATAACAATATCCCTCATTTGATCTTTATTCATAATTAAATAGCCAGCAATATTATATTTTAAAGAAAGTTTTTTTTGACATTCTAACAACGCATTAAGTTGCTCCTTTTGTTTTTGTGAGAATTTCTTATATTGATTTTTAGGTAACTTTACTGATTTAGCTTGATCTAACGCTTTTTTGAACCGATGAGCAGATCGTCTTACTACCGGATGCACTCGTTTTACAGTATCCCAATCAGGTGGAGTTGTAGCAAACTCAATTAATTGTTTGTTATTAAAAATAAAATGAACCGGCCTATCAACTTTCTTTGCAATGGATTCACGTACTGCATGTAGTTCTTTTATACGCCCCATAACTTCTGCTTCAGTTGATTTTACACATTTAACATCATGCCATTGTGGCGTTGGATATTCAAATCTAATTGTATTGAGATATACCATTTCTTCTTTAACCCATTCCAATCTTCCTTTTTTTGTAAGATCTTTAAGCAAACTTTCCTTAACCTTATGTAAATACATGCTATCTTTAGCTGCATATTCCAACATAGCTTTAGTTAATGGACGTCTTGTCCAATCTGCCATTTGAAATTTACTTTCTTTTCCAATGTTACAATATTCTTCAAGCAAATTTTTAAGCCCAACTTTTTCTTTACCAAGTAAGAGGGCTGCTAATTGCGTATCAAAAATATGTTGAGGATAACAATTAAATTGTTTTGCTAAAATTCGTAAATCAAAACTGACATCATGAATAATGATTTCAATGGTAGTATCTTCTAAGATGTTGATTAAACAATCAATTTGTTTCAATTTCAAGACATCCACAATCCAATGCGTGGTTGGTGAAGAAATTTGTATTAAAGAAATGAAAACTCCATAATGATGTAAATTATTTTCACATTCTAAATCAATTGCGATAGATTTTTCTTTTGAAAGAATATCACAAATATGTTGCAACTGCTCTTGCGTTTCTACGTACTCAAAGGTCATCTATAAAAAATATTTTTATAATACTTTATAAATTGTGCCCAAGATTTGTAATTATATAACCTAGACAACTTGCCTATCATCAGATAATAACTCGTCAGATGCTACTCCTTGATCTTTCATAATAGCATCACACAAACCACTAAAGCAATTTGAACGAAGATATTCAAAAACAATATCGTGTTTTGTTCTCTCTAATCCCTCCAGATCAGGAAAATATGCATTAATTGGTTTTTCATATGCTTCTCGAATAAAATCAATCGCATCAAATCCCAAAAATCTAATATCCTGATATGCATCAGATTTGCGAATCTGACTATTGACATCTGCTCCAAGACCAATTTCTGGTTTTAGAGTATATGTAATTAAATCACATAAATACGCATTAAATCTATCTTGGGAATCCATATGTTGCAAATATCCTGAATCCTTTAAAAAATTGCCGACATTATTTTAAAGACAGTGCCAACCCACCTTATAATGGAGCTAGAATTCTACCCATATGATTTTGAGTACAAAGTAGAGGATCAACGAGTATTCATGTATCTCTACTCAAATCTAGAGGACGGATCAAAAATATGTGTAAAGCATGAACATTACCCTGCATTTTTTGCCTTACTTGAAGGAATTGATAAAGATTCATTTCTAGAAAAGATCACTGGTTTTGAAATAGCAACACCAAAGGGTATAGCCAAAATAACAAAGCATGAAATTGTCACAAAGGAATTACTTGGCAAAGAGAAACAGTTTGCTAAAATTACCGCTAATTTTCCAAAAGCAGTTCCAACACTCGCTAAAGTTATGCAAGAATGGGGAGTTGAATGTTTTGAGAGAGATATTTTATTTGTTCATAGATATTTACGTGACACACAAATTATTCCCATGCAAAAAGTCGTAGCTACAGTTACAAAAATTGAAAATTCACAATTTCGCATTCCACTATATGAAGCAACATCAATTAAACCAATTAAATCTTCTCCAAAATCTTCATGGAAAATACTTGCACTCGATATCGAAACGTATGCAATAAGTAGAGAGATAGACTCAACAAAAAATCCAATATTAATGGTTGGTCTATATGGAGAAGACGAAAAGGGTAAGAGATACCAACATGTAATAACATGGAAAGAATTTGAACACGATTTAGATTATCTTGAAATTGTTAAAGATGAAAAAGAACTTTTAACAAGGCTTCGAGACATAATAGTTAAGCAAAACCCAGATATTATTACAGGTTATTTTAGTGATGGATTTGATTTCCCATATATTAGCGAACGTGCAAAAAAGCATAAAATAAAATTCAACATAGGTGTTGATTCAAGTGAATTACGCGTTTTTTCAGGATCAGGATTTCGAAGCAGTGAAGCAAAAATTCCGGGGATATTACATATTGATATGTTAAAATTTGTTAAATATATTTTTGGTATGAATCTTAAAACGGATTCGTACTCATTAAATGCTGTTGCTGCAGAATTATTAGGATCAACTAAACATGAAGTAAATCTTAGTCAACTCTCAAACATATGGGATAATGTTCCAAGCGAATTGCCTCAATTTTGTGCATATAATTTACAAGATTCTCATTTAACGTATAAATTATGTTCATTATTACTTTTTGACATGATTGAATTCACACAAATTGTTGGATTACCTACATATGACGTTATTCGAATGCGTTTTTCTCGCTTAGTTGAAAATTATATTATGCGGCGTGCACTTGAATTTAATGTAATTGCGCCAAATAAACCAACAGGAGGAGTGCTTGAAAGAAGAAGAAGTGAACATGTACAGGGAGCATTTGTCTACGAGCCTAAGCCAGGTATGTATAAAGATGTAGTGGTAGTAGATTTTCGTTCATTATATCCAACGGTAATTGTAAGCCATAATATTGGACCGGAATCATTTAAACAAGGTGAAGACGCAAAAGATGTCCCTGGCCTTGAAGGATATTGGTTTAGTGAGGAAAAAGCATTTATGCCAAGCGTCCTTGAAGAGATTATTAACAAAAGGGCATTACTAAAAAAAGAAATAAAAAAACTAGCTTCAGAGAAAAAAGACGTTACATATTTAGAAGCACGTTCATATGCACTTAAAATATTAGCAAATTCATTTTATGGGTATCTTGGATTTTTTGGAGCAAGGTGGTATTCCTTAGAATCAGCAGCAGCGACAACTGCGTATGCACGTCATTATATCAAAACAACAATTGATGCAGCAAAAAAAGAAGGATTCGACGTAATATATGGTGATACGGATAGCTGTTTTTTTACTCTTGGCACAAAAACAAGAACTGACGCTACAAGATTCATATCTACAATAAATAAAACACTACCAGGTGTAATGGAACTTGAGTTAGAAGGATATTTTTCACGCGGATTGTTTGTAGAAGCAAAAGGATCAAAAACGGGTGCAAAGAAAAAATATGCATTGCTAAAAGAAGATGATTCACTGAAAATTGTTGGATTTGAATTTGTTCGTCGTAATTGGTCACAGCTTGCAAAAGATGCGCAAGAACACGTATTAACATTAATTTTACATGAGAAAAATGAAGAAGCAATTGAGTATGTTAAAAAAATTCTTGAAAAATTAAAATCAGGTACGTTTCCAATTGAAAAACTCATAATTAAAACACAAATTACGCGTGAGATTTCGCAATACTCATCACAAGGACCCCATGTTCATGTCGCTAAACAATTAATTGATAAAGGTGAGAAAGTACCACCAGGAACAATTATTTCGTATGTCGTTGCAAAAGGAGAAGGTCTTGTTCGTGAGCGCGCAAAAATTCCAACAGATGTGCAACAAGGTGAATATGATATAGAATATTATATTACACATCAATTAATCCCTGCAGTATCAAGTATATTTAGTGTGATTGATGTATCTGCAGATGAGCTTCTTGGCAAAGGAAAACAGACGGGATTGGGAGGATTTATGTGATCCCACCCCAACTTTTATAAATATACCAGCTTCTTGCCATTCTATGACACAACCCGTACTAAATATTGCTCTTGTTGGCCATGTAGACCATGGTAAAACAACCCTTACAGAGCGATTATCAGGGAAGTGGACAGATACACATTCTGAAGAACTTAAACGAGGCATCACAATTAGGCTCGGATATGCAGATTTTAGTATCTATTTTGATAAAGCTAATGATTTTTACACAACTAAAGAAGTTTCTATAAAATCCAATAAAAAAGCTACGTTTCTTAGAAAAATTTCATTAGTTGACGCTCCTGGACACGAGAGTTTAATGGCAACCATGCTTTCTGGCGCAGCAATAGTTGATGGTGCATTACTTATGGTTGCAGCAAATGAAAAATGTCCACAACCACAAACAAAAGAACATTTGATGGCATTACAGATTTCAGGTATTAAAAACATCATTATTGTACAAAATAAAATTGATTTAGTGACACCTGAAGAAGCAATGAAAAATTACACCCAAATCAAAGAATTTCTTAAAGAAACTGATTACAAGGATGCACCAATAATTCCTATTTCAGCAAGAGCAAATGTTAACGTTGATATGTTGGTACGGGCAATTGAAGAATATATGCCAACACCAAAACGTGATGCAAAGGCAGAACCGTTAATGCTTGTTGCTCGTTCATTTGATATTAACAAACCAGGAGTCAAATCTCAAAAACTTGTTGGAGGAGTTCTTGGAGGATCTGTAAAACAAGGAACATTCAAAGTTGGCGATGAAATAGAAATTTGTCCTGGCCACATGGTTGAAGAAAAAAATAAAAAAGTGTGGAAATCACTCAAAACAACTGTTACTCAGATTTTTTGTGGTGGAGAAGATGTTAAAACAGTCTCACCCGGTGGATCAATGGCATTATCAACTAATTTAGATCCAACAGTTGTTAAATCAGATTCACTTACAGGCGCATTAGTTGGAAAAGTAGGCCAATTACCTCCTCTTCATTATCAAATAAGCATTAAAACCCATTTGTTAAAAAGGGTTGTAGGAACAAAAGAAGAAACCGAAGTAAAACCTCTTGCAAAAAAAGAGCCATTGATGCTAAATGTTAATTCTGCAGTAACTGTGGGTGTCGTACTTGATCCTTCTAAGAAGAATACAACGTGTTTGCTAAAAAAACCAATCTGTGCTAAAAAAGGCGATCGCATTACAATCTCACGACGAGTTGGAGATCGATTCAGATTGATTGGTTATGGAATTTTGAAATAAATTCTAAAATAAAATAGCATCTAGATATTTCATTTCGTCTCGCTTAAAACCACGTCGTCTCAAATGTAATTCAATATCAGGCATATGATTTGTTCCATACATAATTGCTACATTATCTTCTTTAGTTTTTTTAAGAGCATCAAATACTTGTTGTTCACGAAGAGCCTGTACTCGTGGTGCATTCTTATGATTAATTTCCAAAGGCTCAAGAAAATCTCTTGCGTACTGTTCAGGAAGCTGACCACGTAGCGTAAAATATTGTGTAAACAAAAAAGCACTTGCATAATCCCAGTGATCACGTGATAAAAATGGAACTTCATCACAAATTTGATCAACAGTTAAATCTGCATTGTGCCAATGAGCAGGAGGAGCATCATAATTAATAGCACGAGATTGAGGAACCACCATAAACCTATATGGATCTTTGATATTATTTTGTCTACGTTCAGGTAATTTATTGAGCGCATTAGAAATAAGGTGTAAAAATCTTTGCGTGTGTTCCTGTGAAATTAATTTTAAAGAATTTTTCAACGATTTTATCCATCCATTGCTTTTTTCATATAAGACAACATCTCTCCTGTTTGCAAGAGAAAAGCAATTATCATAATAGTATTGAGAACCTACATGTTGCATACCTATGAGTGTTATTTTCTGTTCACCATCGCTCATGTAAGCTACACCAGTATGTTGTCCTATTTCTGAAGTAAATTGATACATGTATAATTTTGCATGAAGTCAACTTATAAGACTTATGGCAAAAATGGCTTAATCTGGAATGGCATAAAAAAGTATACTGGGGCACGGTGCGTAGATTTTGAGTACAGCGCCCATCGAGGCACATTTTCGAACAAAGTGAAGAAAATCTCGGTGCCGTGCCCTGTACTCAAAATGCACCTCCATTGGCGCCAGTATACAAGGATCCACCATTCCGGATGATGGTGACAAAAAAAATTAAAATGGCCCCACCGGGAAAATCACCATACGGCATAGCCGAAATGGATTTGAACCCGGGACCTCTGGCTGTCTTGAGCGTACTGTATCCGAAAACACAGCATCATATAAGACCAGCGCTCTAAACCAGACTGAGCTATGGGGCCATGATAGTGGAAAAATGATTTTTCTTTAAATAGATTGTTCTTTTTACTGGCATATTAGGATCAAAACAATATATATTTAAATCAAAACAATATAGTTGTATCATGTTTCATGATAAAGTACATTGGCAAATACTTGAAAATGAACTTCTAAAATTAAAAAAACAAATTACTAAAATGCATGAAAAATATGAATTAGATCCAACTATGCCTAAAAGTTCGAATTTAATGCGCTCACATAGAACCTGGAAACATATATTTCTTCCTTTAGTACTTGGATATTATATTACATACCTTAATTTATTAAAACATAATGAAGGCCTCGCATCTAAAAGCGATGTGAAAAGACGATTAGATCGAGCAGTATATTTGAAAGCAAATATTAACAAAATACAAAATAAAGAATCCTATTTGGAGCAAGCGCGAAGTATATATATGGAATTTTCAAATCATTTAATCAAGAGCATTCAAAAAGCGCATGAGTTGAGAAAAGGAAAAGCCGCATAAATCTATACCTACCCGAAAATTACAACAAAAGTATAAATACGCTCATGAGAGCCTTTTATATAGTACAAGAGTGAAATATGAACATAAGTCAAGTAATCAAATTAATGGACCGTAAGAAAACATCTCGTAAAGGGGATAATGGTCATGTGTTAATCATAGGTGGTTCTACAGAATATGTAGGTGCACTAGTTCTCTCAGGCTTGGCATCATTAAGAGCTGGTTGTGATTTGGTAACCGTAGCAGCTCCTGAAAAAGTAGCGTGGACTGCAAATCGATATTCACCAGATATTATCACACATAAACTTAAAGCAAGTCCATATACAGTTAAAGCTGCAAAAGATCTCATTAAATTCGCTGATAGATTTGATGCAGTATTACTTGGTCCAGGATTAACACGAAGAGCAGATAAATTTTCACAATTTTTTATTAAAAAATCAATGATGCCTAAAGTTGTTGATGCTGATGCTCTTAAATCTATGAGCTTAAAAGAATTTTACAATTGTATCATCACCCCGCATGAGACTGAAATGGAAATGCTCTTAGTAAATAGCGGAAAAGATTTCTTAATACCAAAACTTCGAGCCGCAAATACAAAAGAAAAAGCAGAAATATTGCAAGGTAACCTTCGTTACTTCTTACAGAACAAAAATGTTTTAGTATTAAAAGGAAGTACAGATATTATCATTTCTCGCAACAAAATTGCATTTAATCGAACCGGTAACCAAGGAATGACAAAAGGTGGTACGGGAGATGTTCTTGCAGGATTAATAGCAGGTTTTTTAGCAAAAAGTAAAGAGATGTTCAAAAGCGCAGCGGCAGGAGCGTACATCAATGGATTTGTTGCTGATCAAATAGTTAAGAAAAAGAAAGGATATGTATTCATAGCCTCAGATTTAATTGATGATATGGAAAAAATAGCACGAATTGAGAGACGTGAAAAAAGAGCTGCAGCACGTGCGGATCCAAAAACCATAAAGAAAGCAAAAAAAGCACCAATTAAGAAAGCTTTGAAAAAAATCGTCAAAAGGGTATCCAAGAAAAAAGTAGCTAAAAAGAAGAAACCTGTCAAGAAAAAAACACCTGCAAAAAAACCAAAAAAGAAAATAGCAAAACCTAAAAAAGCTACAAAGCGTAAAAAGCGCTAGTTTTTATCAATATAACTGATCATGGCAAAAAAGAAATCCACCCTTGCTTCTATGGACGATGAAGAGAATAAAATAGAGAAAAAACTTCTGCAAAAAGAAGAAAAGATTCATCAGAAAGTATTCAAATATCTTCATTTACATATGGACAATTATGGTTCATCACATGGCCGAATTATTGAGATGTCTTTACTATTTCTGAACCTATTTGCCATTATTTTGTTTGTTATTGAAACACATGATATTTCACAAGCAACAAGAGACGTTCTTCGTGTTCTTGAAATTTCAGTAGTATTTGTATTTATATTAGAGTACGCAGCAAGGATGTGGGTTGCACAACATAAGTTACGACATTTTAGAAATGTATATAGTATCATTGATCTATTATCAATATTACCAGTATTAATAGAATTCATCAACCTCTCGTTTCTTAGAATATTTAGAATACTGCGCCTAGTTAGGCTAATCAGGATTCTTAGATTCCAGCGAATGTTTAAAGAAAAAGACACAATATTGGGAAAATTTACTGAGATGAAGCTAATTACTGTGCGTATCCTTCTTACAGTGTTTACCATTGTTTTTGTTTCATACGGATTAATTTGGGCGGTAGAAAATAAAGTAAATCCAGAAAGTCTTGGCACTATTTGGGACGCTATGTATTTTGCCGTCGTTACATTATCTACAGTTGGATATGGTGATGTAACTGCAGTTTCCGTATGGGGAAAAATCATCACTATTCTAATGATACTTAGTGGTATAACCTTAATTCCATGGCAGTTGGGTAAGCTTGTAAAAGTCCTCGTACGAGGCGAAAGTAAAGAATCAAGATCATGTAAAAAATGCGGCCTTCAAGAACATGAAGCAGATGCTACATTTTGTAAATTATGTGGAACTAAGCTAGGAAAGAAGAAGAAGAGTAAGGAACCAGATTCTAGTAAGTCTGTTAAGTAACGTCTATTCTGCAAGTACCATTAATTATATAAAGGAATCATCAACTCTACACAAAATCTCAGAGTAACCACGAGAGAGGAATTCCCTATGTTTTGTCCAAAAAATGGTTCCATTTTAATGCCAAAAAAAGATGGCACAAAATCCGTAATGGTATGCCGAGAAGGCGGAAAGATTACTACTGAATGCAAAGTATGTGGCTATAAACCCAGCGAAAATAAAGCTGAAATCAAAGAAGCTGGAACCACAATGCGTAAAATAGAAGTTATTGAAAAAGTAGAAACACACCCTAAAGTACGCATTAAATGCCCAAAATGTGCACATAAAATAGCCTATTATTGGACGCAACAAACACGTGGCGCTGATGAGCCAGAAACACGATTTTTTAGATGCACAAAGTGTAATCATACGTGGAGGGAATATGCATGAATATTCATGCATTTTTTGAAGAGTTTTCTCAAAGCGAAGTGTATAAAGAATTTGTAAAAAATCATCCAAAATCGTTTGTATCTCATTTTTTTTGCTTTCTTACTAAAGAATTCACACCTAAAGATAGTTGGGAAATTGGCATGTATGATCAAGAAGAGGATAACATTACTATTTTTTGGAAGAAACCAGAATTTGTTATTAAAACACAAGATAAAGTTCTCAAAAAACCAGAATCTACTGTAGGAAAACTACATGTAGAAGATGTCAAGACGACGTTTGATCAAGCACTTAGTTTAGCAAAAGAGACTAAATCAATGCAAGTGCCAACGTTAAGTGGTTATATTGTCTTACAACGAATTAATGAGCAATCTGTGTGGTCACTAACATTTATTGCAGCAACAGGCAGCTGCATAAACATTAAAATTGATGCAATAACTCCCTCCATTCTAGCAGAAGAAACATTTAGTTTAATTGAGAAACAATTGTAATCTCTACAGGTTATGCTCTACAAAAGTAGTACTGTAAAAGTGCTTTTTTATTGAGTGAATAGCAATGCGTTTTTTAGAGTGGTATCGGCACGCAGAATATAGTTTTGATGCTACGAGTTTTTATAAATTATAATTTTATTCATTTGATTAGGTAGATGTTTAAAGGAGGTGATAGGTGTTCATGGTCTCATACGACGCGCAGCGTAATACAAAAAAATTATCTTCATTTTTTAAGGAAGAAGAAGAGTAACTTTTATTAGTACCATTACTTTACTATTCAACATGGAGATGTTGGTGATAAAGTATTATGGTATTTCTTTACTTCTTGGAGCACTAATAGGTTTAGAGAGAGAATACGCTTCATCAAAAAAAAGAGGACATAGTTATGCGGGAATTCGTACGTTTCCTCTAATCGCGTTGTTTGGAGCGATGTCAGCTCACTTTGCGCAACTTTTCTCGCCACTTTTATTAATTGCAAGTTTAGTTATTTTAAGTATTTTAATGATTGTTACATACATTTCTAACAATAAATATAACAACAACGAACATGTAGGCGCGACAACTGAAATGGCAACTATTCTTACTTTTTTTCTTGGAGTATTGGTATTTGATGGGCAAATAAAAATTGCAACCCTTATTGCAGTTGTTATCACGACTATTCTTTATTCAAGATCAACCCTTCATTATTTTGTAAAACATATATCACGCGAAGAAATGAGTGATACGTTAAAATTTGCAGCAATAGCATTTGTAATTCTTCCATTTTTACCAGATAAAGGATTTGGTCCACTTGGATTATTCAATCCATACAACACGTGGTTAATGGTAGTCCTTATCTCAGGGATAGGATTTGCAGGATATATCTTAATGAAATGGTTTGGTGAGAAAGGGATAGTTTTTGCTGGACTCATTGGAGGATTGATTAGCAGTACAGCAACCTCGATGAGTTTTGCCAACCGTTCTCGTAAAGAGAAAAATACAAAGGCCCTTGTGCTTGGAGTGTTACTTGCCAATGGCGTGATGTTTGTGCGTATACTAATAGAAGTGTTTGTAATTAATCGTACGTTATTCTGGAAAGTTCTTATGCCATTAGCAATTTTGATAGTAGCAACTATCATAATTGCCTATATATTGTTTAGAAACGTATCAACTGCAAAAGGAAAAGTAAATTTATCATCGCCCTTTACAATGGGACCGGCTCTGACATTTGCGATCTTTTTTGCAATAATTATTGCGTTAGCAAAACTAGCAAATATATATTTAGCAACAAAAGGAATATATTTAGTTAGTTTTATTTCAGGATTTGCAGATGTTGATGCAATTACTCTTTCACTCTCACAGCTTGCTAACGGAACTCTTCCTTTGGCAACAGCAAAAAATGGCATTATTATTGCAGCTGCGACCAATACTCTAGTAAAAGGAGGCATTGCGTGGTATGCTGGATCAAAGAAATTCGCACATTTAGCATTAGGAGTATTCTCTATACTTGCTGCACTATTTGTTGCATTATTATTTTTTTAGAATAATTCTACTTTAACATCTTTTTTTTCCGGAGCCGGTGCTGCATTTTGCGCAAGATTGAGAAATGACGTAAAATCTGGTGGTGTTGGATCAGTTGATTGTGTTTGAGTAGTGGGAGTTTCTTCAAACATTGACTCAGTATTCACCGGCGAGACATTAGTTACACTTTCTTGCCCAACTAATTGTTTTAATAATGAAATAGCTTTGAGAATTTCTTCATGCGAATCATGTTTAGTATCAATTGTAAGTTTCATCATATCACCTATCTTGGGGAAAATACTACAACTATAAAAGAATTACCCTACATAACCAGCTGCTTCTACTTTAATTTGCTTTGCTCTCGCAGCAGAAAAGTAAGTTTCTAATTTCTTATAAGCTTCTTCAACGTCTTCATCAACAGAAGGACGAACTGTTTCTAATGACCCCTCAAAATCTTCCATATTAACTTGAATAACCAATTTAGAAACTAATTCATTTAGCTCTTTTCTCATTTCTATCTTTTTTTCGATTTCTGACACATTTTTGTATTCTTGTAGTCCTTGTAGGATTGAATCCTTTTGAGAACCAAGATCTTCAGAAAAATTTTCAATTAATTCTTCAACTTCTACAATAAATTTATCATGATTTTCTTTTGAAATGGAACAAATTTTGTTTTGGAGAGAGTACAAATCCCTGCTTCTTTTATCTCGCAATTCTACCATTGCAGCTTCCCTGCAAATACCTTCAATATCAGCACCTACATATCCTTTAGTTTTATTTGCAAGTTGAACAATATCAACATCAGATGCTACTTTCATTTTTTGAGTATATATTTCAAATATCTTTTTACGAGCCTCTTTATCTGGAGTTCCCGTGTAAATAATTCTATCAAATCTACCTTGTCTTAATAAAGCAGGGTCAATTAGTTCAGGTCTGTTGGTTGCTCCAAGAATTATTACATCATTTAAGCTTTCAAGACCATCCATTTCAGTTAGCATCTGAATTACGATTTTCTCAGAAGATCGTCCATCATTCTGACCATCATGTCTTCTTGGAACAATTGCATCAATTTCATCAAAGAATAATATTGTTGGAGATGTTTGCCGAGCTTTACGAAATATTTCTCGTATTGCTTTTTCACTTTCACCAACCCATTTGCTAATCATACTAGGACCATTAACAAGAATAAAATTAGCTTCACTTTCTTTAGCAATTGCTTTTGCAAGCATTGTTTTTCCAGTACCTGGTGGACCATATAATAATATTCCACGTGGAGGTCGAATCCCCATATTTACAAACTTATTAGGAAATTTTAGCGGCCATTCAACAGATTCTTTTAATTTATCTTTAATCTCTTCTAATCCACCAATATCTTCCCATCCAACATCTGGTGTTTCAACAAGAACTTCACGCATTGCACTTGGGCGAACCATTTTAAGCGCTTCAAGGAAGTCCTTGTGATACACCATTAATTTTTCTAAAATCTCTTTAGGAATCGGCACACCTTCCTCAATTCCTCTCGCTTTAAGCTCAGGTAATATACGTCTAAGAACTATCATTGCTGCTTCTTTTGCAAGCGAATTTAAATCAGCCCCAACAAATCCGTGTGTTACTTTTGCAAGATCTTGCAATTTTACATTTTTTGCTAGAGGCATATTTCTAGTATGAATCTTCAAGATTTCCAATCGGCCTTTTTTATCAGGAACGCCAATTTCTATTTCTCGATCAAATCGCCCAGGTCTTCGAAGAGCGGAATCTAATAAATTAGGCATGTTAGTTGCCGCTATAACAATTACTTTCCCACGGCTCTTAAGACCATCCATTAGTCCTAATAGTTGTGCTACGACTCGCTTTTCAACATCACCACGTGTTTCTTCACGCTTAGTTGCAATGGCATCAATTTCATCAAAGAAAATAATGGAAGGAGCATTCTTTTCAGCTTCTTCGAATTTTTTACGAATATTAGCTTCACTCTCTCCATAAAATTTAGAGATCACTTCAGGGCCATTAATTAGTATGAAATGTGAATTTGTCTCTGACGCAACAGCTTTTGCAAGTAATGTCTTTCCAGTTCCAGGTGCACCATGTAATAAAACTCCTT
>CAYOOY010000007.1:0-33025 GCA_964405725.1 uncultured Methanosarcinales archaeon
GTCGTCTTTTTCGATCTGGTGGTGGGCTCATTCTACATTCTCCATTGGCTCAATTACTTCTGGCTCAATTGGTTCTTCTTTTTCTTTTGGTTTTATTTCTGTAACTTCTTTTGCAATCTCTTTTGCTTCATTACGTCGCTCTGGATGGTCTTCATTTGCTAGAGCGCTTTTGTCTTTGAATGTTAAATGAGATTCATCTTCTAATGTTACTAAAAAGGAAGGTGATGTAATCTCTTTAGGGCCAATTGTAACGTGTCTATGTGTAATAAATTGTCGTGATTGACTCATAGTACGTGCAAGTCCTTTTCTAAATAGAATTGTTTGTAATCGTCTTTCTAAAACGTCTTTTGGCATTAATCCTAATATTTGATCTAATGTTGCACCAGTTGGAAGAAGTCCTAGTTTTGCTAGTTTGTTTAGGATAAGTTCTTCTTCTTTTTTACTTTGTGTTGTCTCAAGTGCTGTTAGACGTTTTGCTATATCTTTGTATTTTTTAAGAAATGTTTTTGCTTTAAGGATTTCTTTTCGACTACTTAGACCGTATGTTCGTTTAAGTTCTCTCTCTTCTTCGATAACGCTTGCATTCCAAGGATGCCTTGGTGTTTGGTACTTTTTTCGTAGTTTTTTTGGATCTCCGATTTTTATTCACCCCGAAAAATCGGGCTCAAAAATGTATGTTTTTGTTGTCCCATTGTTTATTTAGATTTCTTTTTAACACCGATAACTTTACCCTTATTATGTCTAAAGTTTGATCGTGTTCTTTGACCTCTGACTGTTAATTTTTTACCGTGTCGTATTCCCCTATTAGATTTAATCTTTTGGAGGCGTTTAAGATCGTTATCTTTTACAAAGTTAAGTGTTCCTGTAAGAATATGTGTATCTTTACCGGTCTCGTAGTCTTTTTTACGATTAAGTAGCCATGCTGGTACTTTTGTAGGTAGATTTGTGATAACGTCTGTTAGTTTTTGAACTTGATCTGGTGGTAACATACCTGTTTGTGCATTTCTATCAACGCCTGCTAATTTACATGCGATGTCTGCTAAGTTTTTACCGATACCTTTAATTTTTGTCAAGGATACTTTTATTGCTTTTTTTCCTGATACGTCTACGTTTGCAATACGTACGATATGTTTGAAGTTATCTGGTGTTTTTGTTTGGTCTGCCATTCTATTAATTGTCTGAGAACTACGCTGAGTCCTGTGCGCGTTAACTCGGACTGATGTGTGGTTGGGAGGTGGGGTGTTTATAAATGTTTTGGTTATTGATAATTTGATAGAATTAAATACGCTTCATAAGGTCCTTGACCATCGGAGATTCAACTTCTGTAGGTAGTTCATATCGAGTAGTAGAAGCGTGTGCAGGACTAATGAAGAAGCCTGCTAAAAGTGCACATAGAGAAGTTTTAATTTTCATTTTGTAATAATGCGTACGCTCTTTTCAATGCGTCAACATCTCCATCCAATTGTTGCACACGAGATTCACCAGCGGCATTAACTCCTTTTGCTAAATACATCTCAATACCTTTTTTTGATTTAAAGATGGCAGAACGTAATGTAGTATGAATTCTTTCAAAGTGCTCTAAAGCAAATTCGTACGCAGCAGAATCATCCAAATAATGAGCTGGGATATGACAATGAGAACCAATTCTTTTAGAATTAGGTTCAATAGCAACTATTTTCTTTTCACTATTAGTCATTAATACTCTTGGTGGAACATCTCTTCTTCCAAGACGTACTTTTACAACATTTGGACTCTTACGATTATATTCTAATTTTAGTTCCTTTCCTGCACCATATTTAGAATCTTCACCTGCAAACTCATGACACTCATCCATCCACACATTATATTGTGTATTGCCTACACTTTTCTCAACAAAGTATCTATCTTCAGATGTAGTATGTTTTAGACCTTCGAGTAAATCATATAATGAAGGAGTTGTAAGAATGTTAATTAATTGCGCTAATCCTTGCTCACGAAGTTGTCTAATTTGAGCTAGTGGTTGTCCAACGTGAGATAATTCTTGTATTTCTGCTGCCAATGAGTCCATTTTATACGTACAAGAACTATCGCTTATAAATTTTTTGTCTCTTAATAGTAAAAACAATCAATTCCTATCAACATACGTTAATTCGCCTTCATATCCCATTGTAACATCAGGATACTGTGATTCAATTAATCGTTTAACATGTTGTTTTACAATCTGCATTACACCGCTAGTCATTCGTACTTGACCTGGTTTGTTAAGCACGCTTAATGATCTATACAAAATATTACTAAGACCACGTTCTCTTTCAGGTTGTCTATGTAGTCCAATGAAACAACCTCGTTTAGAGGAGAAATTAACATTTAGTAACACGCTTTCTGGAAATAGTACATAATCATACGTTCTATCAAATGAAGGCCAATCTTTATGCATGTCAAATTGATAGAATCTAAAGCCTTCAGGAACATACTCACTTGATATATCAGCTAATGTAATTTGATCTTTATCAACACCAAGTCGTGATACAAGTAATCTTTCTAAGTAGGCGGGACCACAGCCAACACTAAGTATTTTTTTTCCATTTTCAGATAGATCATCTACCAGTTCCTTCGTCATTAATGAACTTGCCGGACGAAAATGATGACTTGGTGCAAACATAATATATGATCCATCAAAACGAGGGATATGCTCATTATGATCTATTTCTCCGGGAAATTCTTTCTCTTGGAGTTGTTTTATGAATGCGTGGTAATCGTGAGGATTCATATAAATTTGAGAAATATGTATTTTTTAAATCTTTTTGCAGATTCTTACTTCATATAAAAATCAGCTATCTGATCTTCAAGATCTTGCAATGCTTCATTACGTACATCTAAATTATCTTCATAGTATTGAACTTTAAAATTAAATTTCTTTCTTCCAATATATATTATGGCTGCTGTATGCCACTTAGCCTCGAGAAATGTACCACATATCCCTCCAATAGGAGCCCCATATTTCACACCTTCAATTGCGCCATACAATCCTGAATCTACGTATCCCGAGATAGCACCAACAACTGCTCCAAATACTCCAGTAATTCCGGATGATGCTCCAACTCCTAATGCTGCTACCTTGAATGGATGAGAATTAACATACTCTGTAACATCTTGCAATGATAATTCCTGTAATGTATCTAAATGCGATGAATATTCACGTAGAGTTTCACGTGCATCTATTGAATCTATTTTATGAAATGAAATAAAATCCGAGATGTCCAATTGACTATCATCGTAATCAAAATATAATACTTCTAAATTTTGTACTAAACCAAGTGCCGCTAGATGAGGCGGCTGATTGATCATGAATTCCTGCATAGAAAACTTCAGATTATTGCATATATAAGAATATTTCTTATATTTTATTACGACTTGGGTTTAATACCCCGCAGTTCTACTGTGATTGGATAGTCATTTTTTAGAATTTTCAATTTATTTGAAATATTCATCAACTGACTTACCATCGATTTCTAGGTATACTCTTTCGCCATTAATCTCGTAGAATTTTTCAGGAGCATCATTTCCAATTACATTCTTGGTATATACTTTGTGCATATCATAAATATCACTTGCATAACTACAACAACGAAGTGCAGCAATCATTGTAATACCTGCAATGATGTTAAAAGTGAGATTTTTTTTTCTGTATATAGGATGATTCTTTAGTTCTCGGAGTTCTTTTTCAATATCTTGTAATTGTCGATTATGTGACATGTAAGGGGAACAGATATAGGTATTTTATAAGGTTTATCAACAAGTTTTTTAAATAACAATTCTCAAAATTGAATATGAAAATATTAATAGCAGATGATGAAGCAATTCATAGAGAATTTGTAAGATCACTTCTAACATCACAAGGGTATGAAGTTATTGAAGCAACAGATGGAAGACATGCATTGAGCATTCTTGAAAACCCAGATTTAACAATTGATGGTGCAGTATTAGATTTTAACATGGCTCCGCAAGATGCAAAATATGAAAAACCCATCGGAAAATATAACGGAGCAAGTGTTGCAAAGGTTGTGCATAATAAATTTCCAACAATTCCAATCGTAATGCGTACAGGAAATCCAAAATACATTTGTGATATCTTTATGGAAGTTGACTACATTTATAGTGGCAAAATTCAAGCACATGATCAAAAATTAGCTAGTTATTTTAGAGATTAAATAAAACAAAAAAAAAAGAAATTATCGAGAATCTCGATCTCTAGATCTACCTGTTTCTCTGATTGATCCTACTTCAACCCATGCATTATCATCATCTGGACAGACGTATTTTCCATCAGCTGATAATTTACCATTTTCATCGCATGCAACATATTTATTGTTTTCACACAAATAGTAAGGATCATCTCCCGCAGGACCTTCCCAATCACACTCAGGTTCTACTACTTTATTTGCATTGTACTCTTTAAGATCATCACCTGTACAATAGACAAACGTTACACCTTCAACACGTTCTTTTACAGTCTTCTCGTATGTATTACCATTCTTTTCATATGAGCCTACACCAAAATTAGTAGCACACCATGGTTTAGCATCACTTTGATATTCTGTACATTTTGAATATGGACCTGAGAGTTGATCATGTCTAAGATCATACCAGTCTGTTGCGCAAGATGTATCAATGTCAATATTTGGGATAGAAATATCTGCTGTTTGCATTAATCTCCACTTATTATTGTAACAGACTAAAGGCGGACTAAGATCAATTCTAATTTGATTCTGATCATAACACGGATCGCCTTCTTTTGGTTTTTCTTGTAGAATAAAGCGTATTTTTTGTTCTCTCTGATACTTCTGATTAATGTTTGTATCTGCGATCTTTTTAGCAATAGCTTTCTTATTTATTTGTTTATTAGGATCACAGATAACGGTTGCATCTGTATTATTAGAATCTACAAATTTTTTCCCAGGATATTTTCCTAGTTGAATTCCCGAATCCTTATTTGCAATAAAAGGATATCCAACCCATTCAACGCATAAAAACTGATCAGAAGCTTGTGCTAGATAATAATAATTATCAGAATACTCTGATTCCATTATTGTTGATGTTATACTATCTAACCCATCATCTTCAGATACCTCTAGAGTGAAACGTAAATTCATATCTGATTTAGGGTTTTTTATATGATTTACATCACATGTAGTAAGAGGTCCTTTCCCATCTTTTCTTGCACATAAATATCGTAACTGGCTTGGTGTGGAATCTTCAATAGTTGGGTTTGGAAGAATTTCTGATGAAAAGGCAGTTCTAAAATATAAGTGATTATCTCCTGCATCTTCAACAACAAATGTTGCTGGAGACGTCTCACAATATGTTGTTTTTTTGTTATCATAACAGATATAATATGACCTATAGTACTTATCATGTGTTCCTGTGACCGATGCATAAAAATTATTTGTTCTAATTTGTATGGTTTTTCCAATCAATTCGCCGATGTTTTCTTTTCCAGTAAACATAGCCTTTCCAGCTAGAGTTCCTTTTTCGGTAGTATCGTTATTATTATCTTGACAGCCACTAATCACAAATAGTAATGCAACTAATGTGATAATTGTAAAAATAGTATATTTTTTCATATTAAACACCTCTTAATGAAATTCAGGAATCTGTTAAAGGTTATAAGGATTTTGTTAATTGTAGTCTTATCCGTACCGAAAGCCTTATAAACACGCTATAATCAAAGCATGACATGGTTACACGAATAGGTACACGCATGCGAAAAACGCGTCAAAAATTGAGACGTAACGCAAGAGAAAAAGGTAAAATACCACTTGGACGATATTTTCAAACATTTGAAAAGAGTGAGAAAGTAGGCCTTAAAATCGATTCTAATGTACATTTTGGTCAATTCCATCCACGATTTCATGGTACCACAGGAACAATTACAGGTAGCATGAGAGGAAGATGCTTTGGCGTTGTAATCAAAGATGGCTCAAAATCAAAATTACTTTTCGTACATCCAATACATTTGGTGAAACAATAAATGGTACAACAAAAAAACAATATTTTTTTGAGCACCAATTTAGAGGTGAACAACTAAATTGGTAAACCCGGAATTCATTGAGGAATCTGCACTTAGTTTAGCTGAAGTAAAATCTATCTTAACAAAGGTAGAAAAACGTGATCCTGAATTGAATTATCGAACAGGTAAAGCAAAAGAATTCTTACAAAATGTCACTTTACTAAATGCAACCAAAAGTAATGATTTACGTAAAAAATTAACAGATTTAAAATTAACAAGACTTAAGCCGGAACATATCTGTAAAATCGTTGATTTCGTTCCAAAAGATGCAAATGATTTACGCGTCTTGCTTCAAAGTTATCCTCTTAGTTTACCTAAAAAGGATATCGAGGCAATAATTGGCGTTATCAAAGAATTCTTATAAATTTGGAGTTTTTAGCAATATAAAGCGCAATTTTTATTAAGTTGAGCACCTTACCCATGATTATGAACCAAGATACTAAACTTAGAGAGGAGAATGCAATCATACTAGATTTTTTGCCACACGGCTACGCAGATGATACAGGATCTCTTAAAAGCCCTATAGCGCAAGCGTTAGGAGTCGAACATCTAAGTTTACTTGAGTTAATTCCAAAGCGTGAAGTTCATTTGCAACCACATGGAAGAGTGTATATTGGTGAAGGTAAACGAGATGAGATTCATCATATAAAGGGTAAAATTCAGCTAGAGCGTCTTACAAGTACTGCTAAAGGCGAATTACGCCATGCAATTGAAAAAGTTGTAGAAGAATTTCCAGACAGGTTTGTTGCGTTTTTTAACAAAGCGCAACCACTTTCAATGAGAATGCATCAGTTAGAACTTTTACCTGGTGTTGGTAAAAAACACATGTGGGAAGTACTTGATGCAAGAAAAGGAAAAGAATTTAGTAGTTTTGAAGATATTCAAGAACGTGTGAAGTTATTGCCAAATCCTCGAGGAATAGTAGTAAAGCGAATTGTAAGTGAAATTAAGGGCGGCGAGAAGTACAATATTTTTGTTGGGTAGTGTTCCGGATATTTTCCGAGTATTCTTTGAAAACTGTTTTTAAATTATAGAATATATTCTCTACATGGAAAGATTATGTGAAAAAGTATCTCAAAATTGTAACATGACTTATACATCATTCGCTCAATTAGCATCATATGATTGTAAAGAAAATTTTACACAAGGTTGTATGGAACAAGTACGATTGATAAATGAGTTACGTGAGAATAATGATATATTGTCCTCAAATTTAGATGAATTACAAAAATCGTGGGTTGCAATTCTAAAACACAATCATGGAGGTAGTGATTATGCTTCAGTATCAAAATACTTGATGAACAATACGAATGGAGTATATATTAAAGAAGACCTTTACAATAATCTTGGCACAGTGATAGGAAAAGATTTTGAGCCTGAATTATCTCTCAATTCAATTGTCTTAGGTAAGCGTTTGTTAGGATATACAGATCATGTAGCAACTGCGGGTTTAAGGTTAACGTTGGCGGTTTATTCTGAAACTAAAAGTCATGAACAAGCGTATCATATTGTCAATCAGTTTGTTGGCTATAATTGGCAGTTACATAAACGTTTTCCTAATTTTGGACTTGGATTGTGTGGCTATGAAGGAATAGACATTGCTAAAGTGACTGACTTATTCCACCATAAAGAAAAAGTTGATGCTATTAATGCAAATCAAATTAACTGATCCCGGATATTTTCCGGGATAAGTGCCAAAAGCCTTTTTTAAAGGAATTTCTTGTAAGTATGTAAGGGTTTTGAGAGGAGGAAGGATACATGGTAAATATAACAGAATTAGACGGAATTGATGCATCAAAGTTGGATATGATTAAGGGTATTTATGGTGACAAGGATTTGAATGGACAAGAGCAGTACAAACAAATATATTTTGTTTTTGATTATAAAGATCGAAAAATTCCACAAGTGGAAGAATTTATGCAACAATTTGGAAAAGAAGTAATATCTGGAATAAAAATTGATAGGTATGTTGATAGCTTTAATGCACTTATAACAGAGGAAAGAATTCTGGCTGAAAAAACGTGCGTTTTATGGGCATATGATATTTCTCAAAGTTTATTTAAATTAAGTAACGAACTTCCTCACAATAAATCATCATCTCTTATAAAAAGTAGAGAAGAGGCTCTTGAAGAGAGAATAGGTCTTCTAAAGTCAGCCGTTTCTGTTGATAGCAACATAGATAATGTACATTTTCAGTTTCCGGAGTTTGCCCATATTGAAGGTTACAAGCGAACTGGAGCATTAAAAGACAGCCTATATAGTGCTCTTCGCGAAACTTCAAAAATAGAATTAATAACAAAACAAAGTGAGTATCTGCAAGGAAAAGTTGAAGATGCAACCAAACTTATTAACGTATGTGCGGAAGAGTATTTAATTTCTCAGCCAGCATCATGGTTTGTCAGAGAATCGGATCTTATGTATAATAGAAGTGAATTCTATCAAAGGAATAAGCATCCCATTGATTGGTTGGCGTGCAATGAAGAAGAACTTGCTCTTACAGATGAGAATACCGAATCATTGCAAACAAGAATATATGAACAATTTGGTGATTTTGTAACCAATACAAATATTCAAGGAGATCTAAATGAAATACTAAAATCTCATTACCTTAAGACAAGAACAGAATTCTTAAAGTTAGAAAACGAGGATTATTTGTAGTGTGTATTAATTTGGAGATAAAAAAATGACAATGAAAAAATTAGAAAATTTAGTCAAACAAAATCTGTTTGAAATGGCTCAACATGAAGGAGAGTCAATGAAAGAAACACACAAAAATAAACAAGAATATCATCTACTGATGATGGCTGTTTATGAAGAGAATCAATCTTTTGATAAAGCTGCAAAATCAGTTGATAATTTAATTGAAACAGTGCCAAACAATGCTGCATTATATGCACAGAAAGGAAAGTATTTGCGAAAATTTGCTGAAAAGGAAACTCAAAGAGAAGTTAATGTTGTAGTTGCTCAGTATTGTTTATCCAAATTGGAGGATGTTGTTGATAAATTGCCTTCAGTTCCGCAAAATAAATTTACTCAATATTTGCAAACTGGTTTAGCGTTTGGGCTAATTGCTCCTGTATTGCCAATAGCACTTGCCGAGAAAGCGTGTAAAAATGTCTACAAAAAGGTTAGAGTTGCAAATGCCAAAAAAGAATCTCTTAAGGCGTATGATACTGCAATATCAATTGATCCAAAAGCAGAATACTTTGCGGGGGCCTTAGATGCTGCCAAAGATAATTGGAGAAAGAAATATGAAATTGCATCGCAGGCATTTGATCAATTTCCTACTGATTCTTATTTTGCTAAAGAATTGGCAAGCGCATGCGGAATCCTAGGAAAGAAAGAAGATGCTAAAAACCTTGAAATGCACAGCATCAAGCTTTATATTGATGAAATGGATAGTAGGTTAAACCCACCTACAATCCATTAATTTTTTTTATTTTTTAGCAAATATTTAAATAGATGCCACTATTTAGTGGTGTATGTTTGCAGATGAAGACATTTTTACTGAAGTAATAGATCTTTTTGGGTTCAGATCTGACCCAGATTTTACTAAAGCTAAAGTGAAATCCTATTTTGAGAGTTGGGATTGGATTTATTATCAATATGAGAAAGCAAGGAGGCCTTTGGATGAGAGTATGCCGACTGCAAGGGCACCAACCCTTGAGGAACTTGACCGACGTAGACCTCTAGGCTATGTTAGTCCACCGTTTCAGATTAATTTCCCTCCTGATATTAAAGAATTGTATCCTTTAACCCTACCTGATGATCTTAAAACATTTTTGTTTGTACAAGGAATATACCCTAAGGATGCTAGTAAAAAAATCCAACATTTTTCTACACCTAAAAGTACGTACATAGAATATGAAGAAATTGTTGAAATAATTCCTTATTTAAATCAAGTTCCACAATTACTTAAAGAACCATATAATTTCTACGCAATGGGTTCAGGAGCTCATGGCATAGTTCTACGTGATATGCATCAGAAACGAGCATATAAAGTAGCAGAAGATGTTACACATGAAAAGGATATTCTAAAAAATTTAGCTATAAAATATGAAAAAACAAAAAATGTTGTAAACCTTATCTATGATTCAAGATATAATGATAACAAAAACATACTTGCACTTGAATATGTAACAGGTCCCACATTGAGTCATTATTTACATATTGATCATAAGATTTTTACTCCGGAAGAAACACGCCGTGTTATGCTTCAAGTCTTAAATGGACTTCAAGAAATGTTAGAATTAGGTTATTACCATTCTGATTTGCATCCAGGAAATATTGTTGTATCTGATGAAAATTCCGTAATCATTGATCTGGGAAGGGCAAATAAGATTGGAGAAAAAGGAGATACGTCATCAACATTTGCTCGGTGTTATGGGTATGATGATTTGGCATCTCTAGGCTATATGGCTTATGAAATGCTTACTGGAAGGCATGCATTTAATGAATCAGGTGATTCTAACTTAACTTCAAATCTTAAAAAACAAATAAAGCATCAAAGGTTACATTTTCGTGAAAAATATCATGTAAAACTAAGTAAATTTACAAGTCCTTTTGCAAACATTTTAAAATTCTGCGAAGATCAAACAGGACAAGACAAAGATTATAGACAATTGGAGGAAATGTTACATGTTACTCATATTTGATGTTGATGGCGTACTTGCTAATTTTGAAAAGCTGCGTAAATTACGTGATGTCGCACATATAGAACGTATTTCGTTGAATAACAATGTCTCACATGAAGTTGCTGAAAAGATGTTAGCAAATGCACGAGAGTTGCTTAAATCGCAAGGAAAACACTCTACAATTGATGCATGTAATCATGTAGGAACAACTCAAGATCAATTCTATCAAACAATGAATGAAGTTCCAATTGAAGGTAATATAATTCCTGCTAAGGATGTAGAAAAGGTATGTGAAGAGTTGGCTGTGAATCATACACTGGTTGCATTAACTAACACGCCATATGATGCCACTAAAAAGACCTTGCAAGTACTAGGAGTTAAAAAGTATTTTACTAAAATATATAGTATTGATAGACATGATTTTGTAAAACCATCATCTGATATATTTATGAAGATAATGATTGATTTTGTTGGATTAGAAGCAGTCTCAATTGGAGATAGTTATGAGAAGGATATTAAGCCAGCAATGGATGTTGGTGTGAAGGGGATCTTGTTTGGGGATGATTCACGAGCTGATTACTCAATAAGTGAGTTGAGTGAAATTAGTGAGGTTTTGAAGAATAAGTAGAAATCTTTTTATAAATTTGGATATATTGTAAAAAGTGGTTCTTGAGGGGAGAGATTATGCTACGTATCCGAAAAATATCTGACGAAGAACTGCAACAATTGCCACTTGAACAAAGAACAGATTTAATTCTAGAATCAGTCAAAGAGATAAGAGATGATAATGATGAAAGAGATTTCTCATATAAATATAAAACGAATGATGAATTTAATGAAAAGTATGTTTCGTTAATTGATATGGCACGAAAATTTGATGTGCAACTTGCAGATGAAATTATAAAACGTATGGTTAAAGTTGTGATAGAAGATAGCTGGATGATTGTTAGTTTTGAAAAATCCTTTGAAGATTTAGTTCATCAAAGGAAGGATTTTTTTAATATTGATAGGCTTTCATGCATTCTTAATAAAAGACCATTAAAATCTGTAGTAAATGGTATTGATCTTACTTCAGATCAATTTTCAGAATTACATGATTCATATGAACATATAACACTTACACAATTTATGCCTTTTCAATCTTATTCGTCATTTCGACCCGATGATCCCATCTGGGAATTTAATGAAGATATGATATATACTGCCGCATTAATTTTTGATAAAATAAATGAATCAGGAAGCTATAGTGTTGATAGAACAACTTATTCAAATCAATATATTATGCAGACTGTTGCTAGAGCAAATGTATTTGATGATAATGGGAAAAAATTATGGAGAAAAATTGTTAGTAGATCAAAGAAAGGGGATCTTGAGAATCTAAATTTTTTTCTTCATACAATGGTTGAAGATGCCAAGTATATTGGATATACAGAAATGTCACCCCCACCGTCATTTTTTGACAAATTGATTGAATCTCCAGACTATGTGGTTGATTTTATTCAACAAAAAATTACTTCTAGTGGAGAAGAAAATGTTTGGTCTAAATCAGGAAACCATTATAATTACTGTACACACATTATTCCTTTAATTGCAGAATTAGAAGATAATATTACCCCTAATTTACTTGAAATAATAAGCTATATTACCAACAGATTAGAAAGTTGGACGTGGCTACCTCATCAAGGAAGAGAATTTGCACGTGAACTTAAAAAAGTTCATTTAAATGATGAAGATAAAAATTTCTTATTATCATTTATTGATCATAAGTATGGTTTGCAGAAACACCCAATGGGTGGCCATTATACTCAGAAATATTATATGGATCCAGAGCAGCCAATTAGGTTAGCTAAATTGTTTCAAGGACGTGAAGTTGGTCCTATTAACACAATCTTAGATTGTATCAATATTACATCTCCATATCAAATGAGGAGAAAAATTGGAGAAGGATCAGGTGGAAGAACCTTTAGAGTATATTCTGAGGGTACGGAACAAACAAGAGTATTAAAAATTTTGAAAGATGAATCTTCAGAAGAAGCAGTTATAATGGGAGTATTATCAGGTAGAAATCTCGAAAATATTGTACAGGTCCTAGATGCAGGCGATCATATTGCTACAGAAACAAGTGACTTTAAACCATTTGAAGTTCAGAAAAGATATGCAGTATTAATGGAATACATTTCAGGCCATGATCTTCGTGAAATGAATTCTCTTATTGATTATGATGAAGCGTTGAATTATTCTCTTCAACTCCTAAATGGAATAAAGAGTTTGCAAGAGAACCATATTGTACACAGAGATTTAAGAGATAAAAATATTAAAGTTACACCAAACGGTGTCCTAAAGATATTGGATTTTGGGTTAGCTACTTTTGATATAGGCGCTTCACAAATTGATAACAGAAGAACTGGTGTTCCAAAAGGTGAAACTGCATCAGATCTATTTAGCTGGGCGTGTATAACGTACGAGATGATTACAAAAGAACACATAGCGTATCCACGGTTGGATCACCAAGGGTCTAACACACATGCTGAGGAATCTGAAAAAGCAATTATGCTCCTTCGTGATGAAAGTGGGTTAACTGATTTTGCATATGAAAGAATTTGTCAATTACCTGATACCGATATACAACGAGCAATGGTAATTGGTCTTGATCATCCAGAAAAATATAAAGAAGGCAAAGTAAAAAGATTTAAAGATGGTGAGCAAATAACTCGTGTATATGATATTATGAATTCTTTAGTCAATCCGAAAATCCCACACACTATAGGTTTTGAAGTAGATCCAAGGAAGAAGAAAAATGTTGAAAGAATTCTTGGAAAAAGTATACCTGATCATGTATACATACGTTTGCAACATGCGATTGCAGGTGATTATGTAATTGCTGGTCATTTTCAAAAAGTTACTAGTTCAAAGGGTGATTTGGATGAATAAAACTCTAGACGAGATATATCAAGAAGTTGAATTACATCGCGTGAATGCTCTTATTGATTCTTTAGAAGAAACAAGAGAACATAATTCTGATTGGCAAAACAGAGAACTTGAAAGAAAAATAATTGAACATAATAATTATTTATATGTATCAAATCTTATTGATCAAACACAATTTAAAGACAGATTAATTTCTCTTGTGAATAAAAGGAAAAAATCTTCTGAGACTTCAGTGGATGATATTGTAGAAGAAATAATTGAAGAAACAGATAATTCAACATATTTTGCTCAACCAGGTTATTATTTTGTTCAAGAAATATTACACTCTAAATACTTTGATGGAAAGCAAGAAACAATTGATAAGTTAATTGAAATTGTTACATCAAATACAGATCCATACTTTTATAGAGTTTTAGAAAATGATATAATTGATGCAGGAGAAGCAAAAGACCTAGATGAATTAAGTAGATGTGCAGAACTAAGTAAGTATCCTTATACACTTACATCTTGCCTTGGTTCTGGTGCAAGTGGTGTTACATATAAAGCAACAAATATAGAGATACAATTTCCTGTTGCAATTAAAGTTATTATAAACAGAGCTAGCAGTCGAAATGCTACAAAAATAAGAGATATGGATCTTGTAGAATTATTGAAAATTCCAAAAGCAGAGCCTACTGAAGAAAAAATTCTTGGTAAATTACGTGAAGACCCACACCCAAATATTGTTCAGGTATATGATGCAGGTGATGAGATATTAGGAACTGATTATTATTCTAAACAAAGTAGAACTTTTGGTGGTTTATCATTTCAAAATGGAAAACCCTATTCAGTAGTAATGGAATACGTCGATGGCCAAACGCTAGAAGATAGAATGAAACAAGGTCCAATTCCAGACATGGAAGCGTTAGATTATTCTGTTCAATTATTTAATGGGATTAGTCATTTATACAATAATGGAATTTTTCATAGAGATATTAACGCACGAAATGTAAAAATAAATTCAAAGGGTCAAGTGAAAATTATTGATTTTGGCTCTGCTATTGAGGATCTTGAAGCTGAGCCAAAAGATAATCGCAGAACTGGAGGAGATACTGATTTCTTTAGTTGGGCGTTATTAACGTATGAAATGCTAACAGGTGAACATTTAGTGTTATCACGTGAAGAGAACATGGGAACAAAGACACATGCAGAATTGGTTGAGAAATTAAAGAAGGAGATAAGGATAGGGGGTAAAAAACAATTAAAAAAAGAGACACATACAATTCTAGAATTGAATCTGCCCCCGTCTTTGCACACTCTAATGAGAATGGCTCTCATTGGAGACAAAAGGTATATTTGGGATGACACTTTAAACTGGGAAAAAGATAACCACGAGTACTTTATTTTTTCTCAATTTTCACATTCTATGGTTGAAGGCGAAATATTTGATTTTGGAGAAGAGAAGTATGATTTTTCTTCCATTTGGCATGAGGTATTGCACGCTTTTACCGATAAAAGAAATATTCTATCTAAATGTAAGGATGTTCTCTCAATCAGTGAGTATGATTCCCTAAAATCAATTATTTATTACTTTGACCGTTCAATAGAGAGAGGAGGGGGGATGTCTGCGGATGAGAGAGAGCTAGCAGATAGAAAAGAAGCCTATATCAATGAAATATTAAGAATTTCCAGAAAATATGTATCTCAGTATCGTTACGCATCAGATAATTCTCAAATATTAAACCAAGCAATTTTGGAATATAAAGTAATTAAAAATGATTTGACTCTCCGTGGCTATGAAGAACCACATTTTCCTTTAATTGATTCTGATAAAGAAAAACACTACTACACAAATAGCAAAAGAAAAGCAATAAGAAGAATCACCAAAGAAGAAATGGAAGAAGGTGTTCCCTTGGATGAATATTTGAAGCAATCAGGAAACAATAATCTTTCAGACTAACTATTATTTCATAACCCACGAACAATAATTACTCTTGAAAAATCATTGATAGTGTCTAAAAAGATCTTTATCTCGGCAATTACGAACAGTTCTTCTGATGTATACTTAGTTTTATTTATCTTATGAACAATTTCGTATCGTCTTGCAACTAATTCTTCATTTATTTTTCCTTTGAAAAGAGCCATGAATTGTTGATCAATTAAATCAAATATGTCAGTGAGGTGATTTTTTACCCTTTTACTGCAACCATGTTCAGCAATCATTTCATTAACATGACGAAATTTATCGAGCATCTTATCAACAACCAAATAGAGTGCAAAAATTAATTTTTTTTCTTCTTCACTTTTATCTGATTGATCAAGGACTCGTAGATAATACGTTATGAATTTAATAATGTTATCATGACAATCGTAATGACTTTTATAATATTCATGATGGGTTCCATCCAAACTTTCTAAAAAGTCTTTTACTGTTTCTTTGAATAACCAGTATATTCGCTTCTCTATTTTTTGAAGATCTTTTTCTTCGTCAAGTAAAAAACAACGTAATTCGGTTCTATTTTTTGTCTGAGATACAATCTCCATACCAATTCCTCTATTACTTAGGAGTTTAATTCGTACTTTTGTACTTCCATTTTTTTTGCTTTTATGAGAATAGGTATTATCATCTTTGTATGTAAGCACTATTTTGGTATAATTTGTAAGGTATAAAACTTCCAAGTAGCGGTGTAAAGAAAAGGAACTCATATTTGTTATATCTACTTCGATTTCCTTTTGCTCTTTTTTTGCTTCTTGCTTGGAATATGATATCTTTTTAACGCCGCAATCAACAAACAACTCATCGCCCTTTCGAACATTATGCTCTTTAGCCCACTTAGTAGGTAAAGAAACCATCAGTGAACTAGGTCCAATTTGTGCTACCTTTCGCTTCATACAAGCTCAAAGTTCGGAAATATTATAAATATTTTGGAAAATTATAACATATTAACTAATTATTATAATATTAACAATAAATATATATTGTTCTTTAATATTGAATATGTATGAATGAAAAAAAAATGCAGTTGCTCACGCACTTGCGATCAAATAGCAGAGATAAGTTAACTACTATTAGTAAAAAGACGAATATTCCCATATCTACACTATTTGATATGCTAAAAGAGCTACAGGGTGATGTTATAACTAAACACACATCAATTGTTGATTTTTCTAAGCTTGGATACCATACACATGCAAAGGTGTTCATGAAATTTGACAAAGAAGGAAAGGATGCTGCACGTAAATTTTTACAGTTTCACGATAATGTGAATAGTGTATATAAAATAAATAACGGATGGCAATTTATGATTGAAACTGTTCATAAAAATGTTCGCGATCTTGATCAATTCTTAGAATTACTTGATGAGAAATATTCTATTGAGAAAAAAGAAATCCACTATATTGTTGAAGAGATTAAGAAGGAAGGGTTTAGTGTTGAGGAATTCCGATAAATATTTTATTGTTATCTGTGATTCTTGAGTCAATATATGTATGGTTTACTTCATATCCACAGTTTGTAGCATAAGCTAATAAATTTTTTTCCTCATGGGTTCTTGAAATCCTGCTTTTCTTATGGCAGCAGGGCATTAGCGCAAATGAAACACGCGAATCAATTGATCGCATAACAATATCATTGAATAAGACGCCACACGTATGAATACCACATACAAATGAGTTGTCATCAAACTCGAATGTACGTACATCTTGTTTTATGAATTCACAATTTATACTATACCCATCTAAACTGGACTGAAGACGATTATATTTATTTGTCTGGTTTATGTCAATTTGAATTACCTTACTATCTTTATTTAATAGGCTATAATAGAAACCAAAAAGTCCATTACCAGAGCACACATCATATATTATGTCTCTTTTTTCAATTATATCCTTAATTTCCTCGTAGAATTGTTTAACTTTAAAGAAATGTCTAACACCAATATTACTATCTTCAATAGACCTGATTAAATTAGATTCGAGATTTGACATATTGTTGGATTAAATCAAGATTCATTTCTGCTGCAGCAACAGGAAGATTTAGATCAAAATTTCCAAGTACGCTTGGATGAATTTCACCAAATGAGCCAACAAACAAGTCTCCAACATAAATGTCACCACGCCTTCCTTCAAAAAAATATGGAGTTGTGGATGATGTGATTTTATATTCGACAGGTAATTGCTCCATCACTCCAGCAACTAGCGATCTGATTCGTGTAAAATCAGAATACGCGCCCATTTCTGCAATTGCTAATTTTCGAATATCTCGTGATTGTGTAAATTGTGTCCTATCAACCACAATTGTATCTTCAACCTCAAATATTCCCATAGGCGTTGGTTGTGTTTTGTTATAATTTAATGTTTTTAGTAATTCAGGTAATAATCTTACTCTTGCTATATCATGCCCCATTGATTTAGAATTTAATACTGATACATAATCTACATCTATTGGTAGATTAATTCTTGTATATTGATCCTGTGTATTTGAAAGAGTTAATGTCATTACTTCAGCAAGGCCTGTTTGCGCGCAAATGTCGCGTACATAGTTTGAAAAATCTTCTCTCACGCTTCCCTTTCCTTGTGTGTGGATTCTTGGAGTTCTTGGAGAGAAATTACTATATCCATGTGCGATTGCAATATCTTCGACAACATCAACTTCCGAGATCACATCAGTTCTATATGAAGGAGAAGTAATATGAAATACGCCATCTTTAGTTTTAACATCATATTTCATACGTGAAAGATATTTCTCTATAGTTACATCATCCAATTCAATTCCTAAGTAATCTTCAATAAATGAGCGTTCTACTTGTAACAAGTCTTCTTTTAGTTCAGGTGAGAGATAATCTCGACCTTGATACTTGACTGTGATGCGCTCTAATGATCCCCCACGCTGAGAAATAGATGTTGCTAGCATATTAAGAGTTCTCATCAATGTAGGTTCATGTGTTCCTGTTACTTCTACAAATAAATTACGTGTATCTTCAGTTACTTTTCCACTATAATTAGAATTAATAATTGGGGGGAACGAGAGTACGTTTCCTTTTGAATCCATTAGAATAGGGTAGCATCTAAAATCCTCTAAAAGGTGAGCGTACTCTTGTCCCATTGGGTGTTGTTCTAATATTTCTTCTAAATTTAGTTCATTTTCCATTTCAAGTGGCACAAAACTAACTTCATTTGGTTTTACAGCATTATAGTGTAGTGGTGGAACTACTTTATCCATATCATAAATTCCTATTGCTATTTTTTTTCGTTTACGTCCTAATGTAAGATGTAGTTTTTCTTGAAATCTAATAATTGAGCGAAGTAATTGATCATCAACAGTAACATCACGAATAATAGCGCCACCAATGTACGGACGAATTTCATCAATTACTGGGCCTACATATAATTCAACATCTGACTGAGAAGTTGGTTGTGAATGTAATCCCGGAGTTTTTTCACTAAATCCACTTAATGCTCGTACATATCCTTCTATGCTATACATGTCTGGCCTTTCTGGTGTGATGTTTACGCCAAATTCGCCATCTTCATCTGGTTTCTCTTCTACTTCCATTCCATAATCAAATGATAACTTTTCTAGATCATCAAATGTGATCTCACCACCATATAATTCTTTGAAATCATTCCACATAAATTTTACTACAGCCATAGTTTTTTTTCTCCCCTTATCCAATTATTAGGTACTTGAACACCATACAAATCTTTTATTTTTTCAACACCATATACTATACTTGCTAAACGCTCAAGAGCAAGGCCCCACGCAATTGCACGATGATCACCTAACCCAAATTGGTGTAGCATTTCTGGACGAAACATACCAGAATTTCCAATCTCAATCATTTTATCAAGTCCAGGATGATGTGCAAATATTTCCATACTAGGTTCTGTGTATGGATTGAATGTTTTCTTAAAAGTAATATCTTCAAGTCCAATTCGTGTGTAGAATTCTGTAATATGGCCCATCAAATCTCTAAGATTTACATCTCCAACAACAACGCCTTCTATTTGATGAAATTCTGGTAAATGCATTGCATCAATTTTTTCATTTCGAAATACTTTTCCAATTGAAAATAATTTTAGAGGGATATCATCCCTATCTCGTAAATATTGCGCGGTAACTGCAGTTGTATGCGTACGAAGAATATTTTGATGAGCAACTCGTTCATCCCATTCATATTGAAATGAATTTTTGTGGGTTTCTTTTATTTTTTCTAGAATATCTTCAGGAATATCACCACAATATTTTGGATGTTCTAAAAAAAATGTATCTTGCATTTCTCGCGCGGGATGATCTTGTGGTGTGAATAGTGCATCAAAATTATTAAATGAATCAGCAACTAAACTTCCACTCATATATTCGTACCCCATATCACGAAATATTTGTTCAACATATCGTGCAAGTTGACGCATTGGATGAATTCTTCCTGTGTGAAGTGGAACTGATTCAAGTTCCGGGTCATATTCACGAAATTGTACATCTCGCCATGAACCAGTTCTAATCATATCTGGTGTGAGTCTTGTTTCAAGATTTTCTATTTCTTGATTTACAATCGCTCTTCCTTCATCATTTATTTCTAAAGAATATGAAGATTTATCTTTTAATTGAATGTACTTTTGCTTTTGTAAATAAAGAACAAGACTCATCTGTTCATCTCTACCAAATTCAACTTTCAGTGGATCATAGTCAGAATCATAAATGTTAAGTGGGTTCTTACATGCCTGAAATACTTTATTTTGTTTTTCTATGATGTCTTCGCTACCATTTGGTGTATATCTCACTTTAGTGTTGGAATCTACTTTGTATATCTCAATTAATCCTTTCTTTTTTAGTTCACTAAATGCAAGACCAATATATTTTGGACGAATTACTGCACGTAAATCAGAAACCAATTGATCTGGATTTTCTTGAAGAGATGTAAGAACACTGTATTGGGGGAGATTTTCAATTTCATGAGCTTTTTCAGTAGGAGTCAATTCAAGAAACTGAGTTTGTACATATGTAACATATCCCTCTTGAGATAAAAATTTTCCCTCACGGATAATATCACTATTGTTAACAGCATATAGATTTGATATCTCTGTATTTGTTGCTGGGGCGTTATGTTCATGTAAGCATTCAAGTAATCTTCGTTGTATTTTTGTTACCATATTACCATTCCTCCAGAAGTGAATCTAGCACATCATGCACTTTTTTGATTGATTCGATTTCTACATGTTCATTTAAAGAATGATGATTATGTGATATAGGTCCAAATACTGCAGTAGGAATTCCTTTCTTACTAAAGTATCTTCCATCACTGGCTGCGGGACTTCCTGTGATTGTTGGATGTTCACCAGTTGTTTTTAGAAAATGTTTAGCAAGGTTTTGAATAAGAGGATCATCTTCTTTGGTATATAAATGATCGACTGTGACTACAGGTCGAGATATTTTTATCCTATAAGTATCAGTTTTATGTTTATTATTTAATTTATCTTCTATTTCTTTTGCATATTTCTGAAATATAGAAATTATTTCATCATGAGAATATTCATTTGTTAATCTTACATCAAGTCTCATCTTTGCAGATTTTGCTGAACTATTTGCAGGACCTAATTTTATCTTAGAATTTAGAATTAAATTACCTCCAAATAATCCCCCTATGTTGATGGTACACCCCCATTCTTTATTTGTGATCAACTCATTACGTAATCTTTTACATAATTCTAAAGAGATGTCAATACAATTATCAGAAAGTGACGGTCTTGATGCATGACCCCCTGGGCCTTCAACATCTATGTCAACCCACATTGCACCTTTTTGTTTATGAACTATTGAAAGATTGGTAGGTTCTAGTGCTATCACCGCATCTGGCGAAATTAAGGGTGATATTTTTTCAGCTCCTGCTGCACTTCCTATTTCTTCATCATTTGTTATTAGTAGTTGTACATTTTTACTTCTATGATATTTTTTGAACAATTCAATTGCAATTGCAATACCCGATTTCATATCTCCTGCGCCACGACCGTAAAGATTGTTATCTGAAATTCTTGGTTGATACTGATCATCTTCTGCCATAATGACATCTACATGTCCAAGTAATAGAAGTGATTTTTTGTCAGTTACAGAAGGATTAAAAATATGAACAGATGAAATCTGTTGATTGGTTCTTGGATTAATGTTTTTTTTTATTTGACATATTAATTGAGGATAAGAATTCTTTTTGATATAATCAATAATGTATCCCAATACATTGTCGCGTTCTTCTTGATTATGTTGATCAGACTTGAATTTAATTAAATCTCTCGTTAGGTTCAATATCTTGTTATTTTCCAAAATATCCATATTATAATATGCCCGGCCTATGACCAATTACAACGTATGCATCTCCTTGTTTCGTGTTAATTTGATTCCATAATTTTTGTATTAGAAGTGAGTCTGGTGCTGGTGTCGACCCCATCAATTCTCTTCCAAAATATATTTTTTTAGAAATCAAACTATCTTCAATGTCTGGATCCCATTGTCGTACAAATTCGACAACATTATCTGGGATTGTAGTACTTTCTGGATATATATTACTAAAACCATATTTATTACAATAGTTAGTAAACCCTTTATAGACTACTGGATTTTGAGTTCTTGTTAACACTACTTCAGCATCTGGTAATATTGCTTGTCGTACTTGATTGAACCAACTGTATAATCCTTTTCCTTGATGATCCGGTATGATCATTCCAGTCGAAAAATAATTTGTTAAACGATTGTTTATCAACAAGCGATCATTTACTGCATATCCTACTTTTTCATCATTATGAGTAAGTAATAAAATGGAATAAGATTCACGTGATCTTCCATCGATTGCTCTCCAATGAATATATTTTCCAAAAGATTTTGAAGCAAGTTTATGACAATCTGTGATTAATTCATCCATACTTTTTGTATCGGGACCCTCAAGATAAGGATGTCTAATTTGAACATTATATCCTCTAGTTTCAATTTCGCCCAAAGCCTCCTCAAGCATATTTTTGTCATATTCTATTTTCATTTTTATCTCCGAATAATTTTTCTCTCAATAACGCTCTTAATTTCCTCAACTAAATCATCGACATCTTCATTCGTTGTACGTGGGTTCATGATACATGCACGTAGACCGTAAATTCCAGAACTGGCTAATTTAACGCAAGAAAGAATACGAGTGGTTTCATTATTGAGAAATGATTTGTAGATGTGTTTGTTTACTGATTCTATTTCTTCTACAATATTTTTATCAACATTTTTCTCAAAGTACCTATACTTTGAATACTCATGATATTTTTCTGGAAGATATCTAAATACAATTAAATTCATATCAGGATTTGAATTGAGAACTTCTATTTTCCCTTGAGACAATTCTACTTCCCTCAGTTTCTTAGAGAGGTATTGAGTAGTTCTAAACAACTTCTCCATGCCTTCTCCGATTCCTTGTAGACCAAAATATCGAAGAGTTAAATATGTGGAAATAATCCCAGATGTACTCTGAGATCCAATTAGTTTTATTCCACCTAAATGCTCTTCTAATTTCTTTTTGAATTCTTGCAAATTTGAAAGTTGATTGTTAATGTAACTTGCATCTGTTGAAATGGTTTGTAGATCACTTTTTCTCTTGAATGTAATTGATCCAGCATTGTATGGCGTCCAGAGTAATTTATGTGGATCAAATGTAATTGAATCAAATAAAGGGAGTATATTACGTAAATGTCCATGTTTATTTGTAAGGACTGCTGGGAGTCCATGTGCAGCATCTAAATGAACCCATATACGCTCATCATGTTCATCTGCAAAGTTTTGAACAATCGTGTATGCTTCAGATAAATTATCAACTGCACCAATTTCAGTTGAACCAAGAACTAATACAACTGATACTGGCTTTTCTTTCTTTAAATCCAAATTATGTAAACTTCTTTCAAGTTTCTCGGTATCAATTCGAAAATTGTCATCAGAAGGAACCTTAATTACGTTATCTTCGCCAACTCCAAGAAGATTTGCTGTTTTATCAAGAGAATAATGTGAGGATTCAGGGATAATTATTTTTGGAGTTCTAAGTTTTACTAGATTAGGAGTATCATTAGGATTAGTACTAATTAATCCTGAGAACCCCTGATGTTTTAGATTAATTCCTTCTTTTGAAAGATATGAAACATTTCGGCCAACAAAAAGTGCAAGAATATTAGCATCAGTTCCTCCAGCTGTAATAAACGATACTGCTTCTTGATTTTCACGAGTACCAACTTTATATCCAAGTAACTCTTGAATCATTTTTCCGGTTTTAATTTCGATAGAATTTTCAATTGGACTTACTTCCTTAGCAACTTGATTCCCACCCATGATGGTTCCAAGAATATGGCCAATAAGTGCAACTTTTGATGGCTCACTTAGCATGTGCGCAACGTTTGTATGTGGATTAAAATTCAATCCAACTTCTTTGTAGATATCTGTAAAATCTTGTATAAATGAAGAAATCTGAGTAGTATCAATATTTTTTGTCTCAAAATTTTCAAGTAAAAAATTTATTTTAGTTGGATTTTCAACATATGACTTATTACTATCCCTAGCAGATTTTGCTTCAAGAATATTTCTAATTACAGTAGTAAATTCATCGTACTCTTCCTTAGTTCCTTCAAAAAAGTTATTTTCCATACAGATTTTATGGAAATCCTTTTAATACCCCTTTCTGCACAAATCCCGCAAGTATTTCGAGAAGAAAATCACATTCACTATAACAAACTAAGAGGCGGCGTAAATTATCCGGAAAGCGTAGAAATTATTTATTAATCGTACTTTGTTTTTCCTGTATTGACTATTAGAATTTTTGCAGTATCTGGAATCTTTTTACGCATTTGTAGTAGCATTCCTAAACCCGCAATTCCGGAAGGTTCAAATGTTAATCCTAGCGAAGTCGCCAATTTAATTGCCTCGTCCAAATATTTCTCCTGCAATATGTATACATCTGAGTCTTTTCCACAGTATGCTGCATAACGGTAGAAGCGTATCCACTGATCACCATAATGTACAAATGGTAAGTGAGGAGAAAATAATTTGTCGGCCTTACTGTTAATACTATTAATAGTAGCACCAATGAAATGGCATTCTCTTAGCTTCTTTATGTTTCCTTTAAATCTAGGATCCTGTCCACTTACAGAAGCAATTTCTCGTTTTGTTACATTCAGGATGTTTTCGTATAGATTGCCTGTACCAAATGGAATAAAGCAAAAATCGGGGGAGGAATTAATGATTTCATAACTAAGCCAATCATAATATCTAGTTGTTGGATCAAGTGCTTCGGATGAAGTAATATCAATTCCTCCAACATTGTTAGTTAATTTAAGAATTTCATGCCAGGCATATGATTTTTTACTAAGGTCTGTTTCATAAATTTCACAGCCAATATCTGCCATTTTCTTTTTAATAAATGGATCAATATTTGAGTCTACTAAACACTTAAGATTTGGCAGGTTGTATTGTTTTAATCGTTTTTGTATCGTATACCCAGCGGTACCTGAAGTAATGATTGACATACGAGGAAGTTTATTGATATGACCTAATTCTTTTGAAATGAGAAAATCTCTATAGGTTACGATTATCTCCCAGGCCATTCTATCTTTATGTGTTCCAGTAGGATTATGGCTTTCATCTTTTAGCCATACATCAGTAAATCCTGGTACCTTTATTTCATATGTAGGAGTTGCTGGAAACTTGGGATTGTTAGGAGGAAATTCAGGATTCTTTGGATCGTTATCTGAGCGGATATTGATTGATTGAAGAATTTTTTTCTCTTTTGGCGTTAACATTATTAGAATTAATATTAATATGCTTATAGACTTTTTGTTAACTGCCTCGAAAAATCTCTAGATATATAAGAAAATATAGGGTAATGTTTAAAAAGAATCACTATAAAGTGATTAATATGGCGAATGATACTATGAGAGAAGTGCGTAGACGGGTACAACAATATGGTCACTTATCTAGTTCAGATCTTCAAGGATTCTTACAACACGAACAAGAACGAGTATTACAGCCACTTAAGGCAGACCATTTATTTCCTGGAATCGCTGAAGCAATGTTATTCGAGCGAAATATTATTGAGTTGTATGATCTAATCTTTACCGCACCGCAAGAAGCATTAAATCATCCAATTCCTTTACAAATGGAAGGAGAAGAAATTGTTCCATTATTAATTAACTCGCAAGAAGTTCCACGAACCCTAAATATGTTAGCTATGTATGGCAACGCTGCAAAAAGCGCAGTTCAATCATACGATAACTTTTTTAAGAAAATGGAGAAGAAAATTACACTTGATGTTATACCCGATCCTGTTCTTGATGATGTCATACTAGGACAAGGACGCATATTTTTACAGACATCCATTAAAACACCTGGATACCACGCTCTTGATATTCAAACGTATAATTGTGGAAACTGTACTAAACTTCATGCTGAAATTGCACAGCGATCAGAACATGGATCAGAAAGTTTAGAAGAAGCACAGCTAAGATATGATAATCCTAATCAATTAATTACACGATTAATTGCTGGTAATACACAACAGTTTGCTCTTGAAGAAACTGTAATTCCTGTGTTAGAACAAAAATATTTGACATTAATTCAGAGTTGAAGTTGATTATATTTTTATTTTCCGAAAGACTTCCGAATATTCCAAAATAAGTCTTAATAAAGATGTAAAAATGGATATTACATGAAAGATAGACAAATTCTTACACACCTACGTGCCAACGCGCGATCTTCTCTTGCAGCAATTGCGACATCTATTGAAATGCCGATATCAACAATTCATGATAAGATTAACAAATTAGATCGAGATAATGTAATTAAACGTCACACTACATTAGTTGATTTCACAAAATTAGGATATCATTACCAAGCAAAATTAGCTATACGTGTTAGTCGTTTACAAAAAAAAGAGTTCTATGAATTTCTAACATCTCATACTGCAATTAATTCTTTACATGAGATAAATGGTGGATTTGATTTCTTACTAGAAACAATTCATTCCGATATCAAAGAGTATATAGGATTTCTAGATGAGTTACAGGAATCGTTTGATATTCAAGAATTGCATGAGTATCAAATTATTAATGAAATAAAAAAAGAAGAGTTTAAAGTCTAAGTAGCTTCATTGCATTCTTATACAAGATATTCTGCTTATCTTCTTGTGAAATTGAAGATCGAAGAATATTTTGCAACGCCAATTCTTGATCTGCATATGGAAAATCAGAGCCAAATAGTATTTTTTTACTACCTATTTTTTTTACAGCTATTTCTAAAATTACAGGACTACATACAATTGATGTTTCTAAATACAGATTTTTAATTTCACCTGCAGATTGTATTACTGAATCTACTGCATTAGCAAAATGTCCAAAAATAAAATCAATGTTTGGATACATTTTTGGAAGTGAAAGTAAACGATCAGGATCCGAAAAAGGATTATTCTCTTTTCGAGTATGAATTAGCACTGGTATATTGTGCTTTTCAATAACTCTAAATAAAGATGTAAACCTATTGTCAAGCGGATCAAAATTCTGCAGGCGTGGATGCAATTTCACCCCACTAAATTTTTCTAAGTGTACATTCAATTTTTGCCCAGTCATACTTTTTGGATCAAATCTAAAAAAAGAAAAAATAGAAGAATTAGCTTCTTCTACAATCTTAAAACTGCTCTCTTCAACGTCATCACCCATGCTAAAGCAAACACTATGGGTAGCCTTGCTTTTCTGCATCTCTTTGTACAATTCAGCCATTGTAGCTGAGCAATGTTTACCTACTCCAACATGTGTATGTATGTCAATTATCATGTTGGCACCTGCAAAGACATACGAAATTCAAACGCATCTCCTGCCGTATAATCAAGAGAAGAGTACACCTCGTTAATATCTTCTTGAGAACTTATTGGTTGCTGATCTGTTAACATTCGTCCATAGAATTTTAGTTTTTTATTTCGTTCTATTTCATATCTCTGCAGAAAACCCGCTGTTACTAATGTATCAAGGCATCTACGCATTCCATGCTCAACCCTTGGATTTTGTGTTCGAAATTCTGCTATAGATCGTGAACGCCTTAATCCAAAGAGTATTCGTTGCGATGTTAAATGTTGATAGAGCCCATTTCCCTGATATGAAGGTTCTATTGCTGCGCCAACCAAATCTATTGAATCTTTAGTAATCTGAGCAGTTGAAAAGCCAACTATTCGGTCTGTATAACCAACAACCAAAAAATCTGTTGGAAGAATATGTTCTTCAACTTCTTCTCGCTCCATGGTTGGACCAAATGCTTTTTGTGCCACTTCACACATTTCTAGTATATGTTTATTTGTGAGAAGATGATAATCTTCTTTATGTAATTGTATGTAATGTATCATTTTATTGTACCTCTAGTATCAAAATAGTGTTAATCAAATCAATAGACTTAGAAGTACTGCCAGAAACCTAGTGCAATTTTATATATTTGTGTATCGGAGCCACCGACAATCACCTTTCATGTTAGGTACTTATTAATCAAACTATATAGATCTAGTGACAAAAAATTCAAAGAATTTACGAGAATCAGTCAAAGACGAAATATTTTCTTTTTTTCTTTGAGAACGTCTTTCATGCCGTGCTTCTTTGCTAAGTAGAGTAATTTCTCAATAATTAACCTTACTCTCTGACCATTGATATCAACATCATCTTCTAACATTTTATAGCGAGTAAGTACTTCTTCAAATTTGTCAAGCTGTGTTTTGATATTTGTCTTTTGAGCATCGGTTGATGCGACTTCACGTTCCTCTTCAAGTTTTTCAAGGTCACGTAATTTTGCTGTAAAGAATGCTATTTCATGAAGATTATCATCTAAGAATTCTTGAACTGCTTGAATATTATCAAGTGAATCAATTTTTACTACATCGCTCATATAATAGAGAAATGAATTAGGGGATATAAATGTTTCTCTACTTCAATTAACTTCATACGCTTTGCCATTAAGATATACATGTGTTTGTGCATCTTCGTAGCATCTATTGCCAATAGGATATGCACCATCACTTGCTAATAAATTGAATTTTCCTTTCTCTTCAAAGCAGAAGTAACAATCAATATCATTATCTTTGTCAATAACAACTACATCAATTGAGCTAGTTCTTATTTTCTCTCTTAAATTATGTACATGGATATTATATTCATCCCAATTAATTGAAACCATTTCTATGTAATTAGTAGAATTCTATATAATAATTACCCAAACCAATAGGTTTAAAATACAAAGATATTTTGTGCAGATCTATGCGAGGCGGCAACTGGAAACGTAAAAAAACGTACGGCGAATACAAAACTAAAAATTGCGCCTTTTGCGGCCGTATGGCTACACAAAAAAATGAGCAAGGTGTTGAAGTGTGTCATCAGCATACAAAGGAACAATTACCTGAAATAAAATGTACGTGCGGTAGCTGGCTTGAACAACGTGCAGGTAAATTTGGCTCATACTTTAATTGTCTTAATTGTGGTAATATCAATTATGAGAAAGCGATGCGCATGAAAGAGACAATGGGATCATCTGGTGTAAAGAAAGTTGAACCTGTCAAGAAAGATTATTTGAAGCCTGAACCTAAAGAGATCACGATTGATAGCAGAGATCCAAATTATTTTAGTTGAACATTTTTGAATTGACTGCAGGGGTGATTTGTTTACATATTTGGTGGGTCGTTTTTTTATAAGATTGAAAAATGGAGATTTGTTCATATAGAGAAAAGAAAAATTATTTTGTAAATACACTTAAAGTTGGTGTACTTGCTCTTCCTTTTAATACCTTCATCCCTTCTGATATTAGAATTCCTGCATTATTATTTACATAAGCTCCTTGAGGATGTAAAACTCTAAGAATCTCATTTGAAACTTTATCTGCATACCCCTCATTAATAATACTCACATCAATACCAGATGCGAGGATACTTACGGAATTATCTGGTAAACGTCTTAGAAACTCAAGCATGCCTTCTGGTGCTAATGAAGTAGGGATGGTTTTTGGTAAAGAAAATTTCTTTTTAAGAAACTTTGTATTTAATAACTGAACACACATAACGCCAAAATAATGTGGTTCTACAGCAATATATGCCTTAGCACCCGCTAAAGTTGCATTAACATAAGCAATTGGCAACTTCCCTGCTCCGAGATCAACAACAATTTGGTTTTTAAAATTTGAAAACTCTTTAGGAACATTACCCTGAGTAATATACACACATGGAAGGGCATTTCCGGATTCAGGCGGACTTACCTCTCTAAAAATAGGAGCATGACCTAAGGCGGGTGAATGCAACAGATCACTTTTAGGTCCAATATTCACTCCACCTTTTTTAAGTCCACGTATAATAACACCCACGGGTACAAGACCCTCCTCATTAATAGAAATAATATCCTTAACTTCAACTAAATCTCCTTTTTCTTGAGGTAGTTTATCTATTAGCTTCCTTGCTTTTTCCATACTTGCTTCAATAGCTCCTATCCACTTCTCCATCTCTTCAATATCTTCTGCTACTTGGTTTACTAATTGGTGATATTTTTCTCCACCTTCCTCTCCCTCTTTTTTCAAATATACAAAGTCTTTGTCTAGCTCTCCTACGTGCCAAGATGCGTACTTCGCTAGTTTACCTCTTTCAATACCCATCTGTTGCATAACTTCACGTAAACCTAATAAAAAATATTTATAATCAGAATCATAATCTGCTTGTTTTGCAAGTCCTACCAATATTTTTGAAAGAGATTTTCCTACTTCACATTCAAACTCAAAAGCTCTTCTTTCAGCTTTTCCAATGTAACGTAGGAAATGTGCTGCTTTACGTAGATTATGATTTTTAGAAGTAGATTTTAAATGAGCAATTTCCCATTTGAATTTTTCCAAATATTTATATTCAGCACAAGCCCATTCTATTGCTTTTACTAAATCCTTATTTAATTTTTTTAAATCTTTATCAGACATTAGAATTTAGTAAAGCAAGATTGTTTAAAAGAATTTCTGTTGAGTGGGATAAAAAATAGTCCGTTTTTTCAAACATTCCAAGGTAAATAATCTACCCCTTGAGATAATTGTTTTTAGAAAAAGATACATTTATTCGGTATATTCCACTAGAATTATATACTTCTTAGATATCCATAACATATGAATCAAGACTCACAAACGATAGGAGATACACTAGGATTCTTACATACGCAATATCAGGATAAATTGATAACACATAAAGAATACCGAGATAGTGCAAAGTTAGTGCTTGATCCCTTTAATCTAATTGAGCCTGATCCAACAATAATGGAACGTGCCGTTGAACATATCTTTAAAGATCAACCTCAATGGCCTGAATTAAATAGATTAATTAATCGATATGAAAATGGATATTTTAATGGTGCTATTTCTGAGGCAGAGTATTACGTTGAATTATGGCGGATGCTGTAGAATAGTCCAAAAAGTTTTTTGTGGGGAGCATTGTTCTAATTCTGAGCGATATGTTTATATATTAATTCCAGGTTAATATGGTATTAACACAATATGGAGGATACAAACATGGTACAAGCTATAATTAATATTTCTGAACACACAAACCGAATCTTGAACATCGTTAAAGCCAAATATGGACTCAATGACAAGTCTGAAGCGATCAACGTTCTTGCTAAAGAATATGAAAACGAAATAATGGAACCTCAACTTCGCCCAGAATATATTGAAAAGGCTAAAAAAATAATGCAAGAAAAACCTGTTAAAGTAGGAACACCTGCTGATTTACGTAAAATGATGGGCTTAATGTAAGATGTACCACTTAGAGATAAAACCATCACTTAAGAAAAAACTAATTAAGTTAGCTAAGAAAAGTCCAAAACATGCTGAAATAATTTCGAAAAAATCAGCTGAGATAGTTCAAAATCCCCATCGTTACAAAAATCTTAGAGCACCATTGCAAAGCTGGAAAAGAGTTCATATTGACAAGCATTTTGTGTTAACATTCTCAGTTGATGAAGATACAAAGAAAATTATTCTAGAGGATTTTGATCATCACGATAACATTTATGGCAATTAGAGAATTGTCCCTTTATCTGTCTTTTCCAAAAACTAAACAAAGAGTGATATATTCATAAGAAATTAGAGTAATTTATCACAAAGTTTACGATGTTTCTCGCTTAAAATCTTTTTATTTTTCGCAACGAATTCTGCAAATTCTGAATCAATATCCATGAAACAATCAAAATAATATCATTTAAAAAACTTGTTAATTCATTAATTGAGTGAAAAAATATAATGAAGTATGAAACAAATACATCCTTATAAATATCAGCAACTTTTGTCACACATGGTGATTGATTTTACACGAAAAATTGAAGATGTATTATCTTCTCTTGAAATAATCTCATATACTAAAATTCCTATACTTATTGAAGAGACAAAAAGAACTTTAGCAAATTCTGATGAGATTCTTGAAATATATGGTGCTGCAAAAGATCAAGTGCTTGACATCATCAATTCAACATACAAAACATCGTTCTCACATAATAATTGGCTTAATTACAAAGAAGATGAACCCGCACATTTTCTTAATGAGATGGGATCTAATACACTTAATTACTCTTCAAAGAAAACACCAAAATATTTTCATGTATGGCTAATCAAAAACGCATTTATTATTGGAATTGAGCAGCATGATGGGTTTAATGCGCAGCATGTACATACTACCAAAACTCAAGAGAACAAGGGAGCTGGGTTTTCTTTTCTTAGAAATTGCAAAAGTCAAATATTTGTGGATGATAAAGAAAAAACAAGAACCATCTATCTATTCTATAAATTTAAGTAAGGATATGTGTGGATCTTTAACATCTTGTTTCCATGTATCTATGTTTGTTGTAAACGTATTCTCATATCCATTCTGCAGTACAAACTTCCAGAGTAGATTTTCTATTTCTGTGTGATTCAATGACCTTTTTGTCCAATTATCAATATTAGTCTTATCAAGAATTATTGTACTGTATCGTAATTTGTCTACAAATTCAATCGTACGTTTAAATGGAAGTGGAAATGGCAAATCATGAATGCGCCTACGAGAATCATCTTTGTAAATACTTTGTAGAGTCCATGCTGCGCCAATTTGATGTTTGCAAAAGAAATACGCATCATCTGAAGTAGAAGTAACTGATCGTTTCTTCCTATCTTTACGAAAAATGTTATCGTGACATTCACACGTTCCTTTAATTTGCCAGGTTGCAGCATCATCTTGATCTTGACGTAGTGGAATTCCTTTTAATTCTGTCATGTAATATAATCTATCAATTTCTTGTCCTTGTGTGAAAAGTTTTCCTCTTGTTAACGAGGGAACTCTGATACGCCTGCTTGTGCCATATCCGTACCTAGCCGTATTGGTTTCTTCATTACGTGAATCAACAATTAAATCCC
>CAYOOY010000007.1:33035-39700 GCA_964405725.1 uncultured Methanosarcinales archaeon
ACTGACAGATATATAACAATTTATATCAACTAATTTTTTTGCAAAATCTAAACTACCTGTAAAACAATGAATTAAAATTTTTGCATTTATGTTTATCGTTTCACTTTTCAATATATCAAATGTTTCAGTTTCAGCATTACGTGAATCAACAATTAAATCCCATGCGTTAACCTGTAACCTATTTAGAAATTCTTCAATTTTTGGAATATATGATTCATATTTTAGTACCTTTTGTTTTCGTCGTCTAATCTGGTCTTCGTCTAAGGGTTTCTTTGTGCCATAATGTGAATCTTGATCAACTTCTCTTTTATGCCGTCTTGGGATTACTTTATACGCAGCCATATTTTGAAATGCTTTCAACTCAATTCCTTGTATACACCTATATAACGATAATACTCTATTACCTGGACTATTTCCCAATCCCTGCCATCGTAGCCCTGCATGTATTGATTCATATCTATCTTGCTCTTGTTCATGGTAAACTGCTGCTGCAATAACACGATCTGGGCTCCAATTATGCTCTCGTTTACGTTTTAATGATAATGCATAGGATGATTTTGTATCCTCTCCTAATAGTTGTCGCTTAGTATGAACTGAATCCAGATTAACTAAATGTGATGTTCCATATACTAAGATATCACGTGCATTCTCGCTATCAATTCTATAGTCGGGTGGAAGAGTGATTAATTGATCTTGTGATTGTTCAATTCTATCAACTAATTGTCGAGAATCAAGTGAATACATTTCATCAAGTAATCCATCTAAATCTTGCTCAGACGTTCCTACAAGAACTTGATCTTCTAAAATATCTAAATGCTTATCTGGGAAAAATGCTCTATCATACTCCCAGAATTGATCTATTATCTTCCTTGAGCTCCAATCTTTGAAATACTGTTCCCTTGAATGGTTTAAATTAAGTTTCATAATCCTAGAACATCTGCACCATAGTCATTATTTTAGCATATATTTTTAATATTTTCCCCAATTTTATTCTTTATGTACAAAATTAAGCAAAAACCTGAAGATTTCTGTGTTAAAGAGATATCTACTGCAAAGATTGAAGATGGACCGTATCTGTATTTTATGGCACGAAAAAAATTGCGAAATACACATGATGTTATCAAAGAGTTATCAAAACAATTAAGGATAAAAGAAAAAGAAATTGGATATGCAGGCATGAAAGATAAGTATGGTGTAACTGAGCAATTAATAAGTGTCTACGGCTCATCAAAAGCAAAAGTTCTTTCATGCAATATTGATAACGTAGATTTTGAATTTTGTGGCACGGGTTCTATCCCAATTAGTTTAGGTGATCTTAAAGGAAATTCATTTGAAATAGTAATTAGAGATGTGACAAAAGTAGAGAAAGTAGATTTTGTTGCAAATTATTATGACGAACAAAGGTTTGGTGGAAAAAACGAAAAAATCGGAAAAGCATTGGTGTTAAAAAAATTCAAGGATGTATGTGACATGCTTGAATTAAACGTGTCTCGTAATGATTACATTGGTGCAATTCGTGAAATTTCAATTCGTATGTTACGCTTTTATGTAAATGCGTATCAAAGTTATTTATGGAATGAGTGCGTATCTTGGTATCTATCAAATTTTGATGTTGTAAAAAAAGTGAATTATAAATTAGGTGAATTTGTTTTTGTAAAGGATAAACAAGATATTTTGATGCCTCTAATTGGATTTAGTAAGTTTGATGTTCCTGATACGTTGAAAATGATCATTAATGAAATTATGCATACAGAAAAAATTAAACATAAGGATTTTATCATTAAGCAAATTCCTGAAATTAGTGTTGAAGGTGAATTACGAAATGTGTTTGTTGATGTTGAAGAGTGTAAAGTTAGTAAGATAAAAAGTGGTGTAGCAAAGATTAGTTTTAGTTTGCCAAAGGGTAGTTATGCAACAATGTGCGTGAGAAAAATGGCATGGTAGACAAAAAACAATGGTTTGTATATATCTTGGAGTGTTATGATGAATCATTGTATACTGGCATTACAAATGATCTTGATAAACGAATGTTAGCTCACAAGAAAGGCACTGGAAGCAAGTATGTTAGAGCAAAACGATTCAAAGCAATATTGCATGCAATCAGCGCCCAAAATAAAAGCGAAGCTGCTCAAATTGAATATAAAATCAAGCAATTGGAGCGAAATGATAAGATCACTTTTTTCATGAAGCATCCAAATTTAGTTTTTTGAAATGTAGTAAACTATATAAATCCATTACAATTACTATTATTATGGTGTACCTATACATATTTGGCAGTATTATCTTAATATCACTTATTGCGGTAGTAGCTATAATACCTCTTCTCATGAAGAGAAAACTCTCTGAGAATAATCTTTTGCTTCTTGTTAGTTTATCTGCAGGTACATTATTTGCGACAGCTTTTGTTCATTTAATTCCCGAGGCATTTGAACAATCTTCACAACATTTTACAATTATGCTGTATGTTCTGGCAGGAATATTAACTTTTTTTATTATTGAGAAATTTATTCATTGGAGCCACGATCATAAGGATCCTACAAAAACACACAAGCATACGCATGGTCACGCATATCAATTAGCACCATTAAATTTGATTGGCGATGGTTTACATAATTTCATAGATGGTGTTGTTATTGCATCTACATATATGGTAAGTATTCCACTTGGTGTTGCTGCAACAATTTCTGTATTGTTTCATGAGATACCTCAGGAAATTGCTGATTTTGGCGTGTTGTTATATTCTGGTCTTTCTAAGTCAAAAGCGATGTTTTTTAATTTTCTCTCCGCCCTTACTGCAATCATTGGAGGTATAGTTGGAATAGTTCTTAGCTCAGGTAGTTTTTCTAAATTCATTATTCCTTTTGCCGCTGGCAACTTTGTCTATATTGCGGGATCTAATTTGGTTCCTGAATTACATAAACATTGTAAGGCACGTGAATCAATTCTACATTTGATTGCAATGGTTACTGGTATGGCAATTATCGTGTTACTTGCCATCTTTATGCATCATGATTAAGGTTTCCTAACCAACAATTTAATAAATACGAACACTTCTAGCTGCAGTATGGGCCTGTGATGTAATGGATAGCATGGTAGGCTTCGGTGTATGAAGATTAACGCTTCACTCGCAGATACCTGCTCATCGGGGTTCGAATATGTTTCGCAGAAATAGAAAGAGATGCGAGCATCGACCTTCCCTGCAGGCCCGCTTTTTACCATGAATGTTACACACATCAAATCTGAGTTACTCACATTCCAAAAACCAGGTAAAGCAGAGTTTCATCTACGCTTCTTTAAATGTGGTCCCGGCGAATATGGAGAGGGAGATGAATTCATTGGCGTTTCAGTTCCCGATCAGCGAAAAGTTGCAAAGAAATATTATAAGGATGTTTCGCATGAAGAAATTCAGCAATTACTTAATTCACCAATTCATGAACATAGACTAACTGCTCTTTTGTGTATGAATTATAGATTTGAGAAATTTGTGCAAGAGCAAGAATTATTGTACAATGTATATTGTAAGAACACACATAGAATTAACAACTGGGATTTAGTTGATACATCTGCTCCAAATATTGTTGGTGCATATCTTTTAGACAAAAGTAAGGACCAATTATACGCTTGGGCCAAATCTTCATTACTTTGGGAAAGACGCATTGCAATTATAGCTACATGGCGTTTTATTAAACATAATCAATTTGATGATACAATGAAGTTAGCTGAAATATTATTAGAAGACAAGCATGATTTAATGCATAAATCAGTTGGTTGGATGCTACGCGAAGTTGGTAAAAAAGATGAAACAGTACTTACAACATTCTTAGATAAAAAATGTACTTTAATGCCAAGAACTATGCTACGATATTCTATTGAGAAACTCTCACAAGAACAAAAAAAGATGTATATGAAAAGGTAATCAATATTTATTTAGACCCATTCTAAGAGTCACATCTAAAGGTCTTTCAAGAACTGTTTGATCTTGATAAAATTCGGATGATCCAGGATAACTAATACGAATATTGCTCTGCATAGGTTTTGCAATCATAGCAGATCCGTTGAGTGCTAAAGCCTGATCCAGCGCTTCATATCGTGCTCTTTTCGTTGGATGATACATTTGTACAATGGTTTTTGCAATATCAGATTGAACCCCTTGGGCTTTCAATGTTTCAACATTTCTGTGTGTATCATTTTCTAAAACTCTGCGATCGTCAGGATTAGCTCTTGCCAATTGTTGATGATACATTTTTCGTAATGTTAAGAGATCTGAATCAGGTAAAAATGGATGATTGTTTGTCACAGCCATGTAGACCGTTATTCCAAGTGAGTAAATGTCTGATGCCGTATCAGCATGTCCCGTAAAGGCATTTGTGTCCATGAACATTGGTGTACCAAGACCAGCTACTTCACTCTCTTCAGTAAATAACAGCTGAAAATCTGGAGATAATGTACGAGCTAATGGACAATCAGGAGTTACTTTTAGTGTACTAAAATCAATAAGTTTGAAATCTCCATCCTCATTATAAATTATATTTGCTGGTTTAATATCTCGGTGTACAAGGCATCTATCATCTAAATCTGAAATTATTCTAGCTCCAATTTTAAGAAGATGAGTTGCTTGATCTGGATTAAGTAATCCATACTTAGATAATTCAATTCCTTTTTCGTATTCCATTACAGTTCGTTGATATACATCATTTCCAAATTGAAAAAATTCTCTTGATGCCTCAAATTCTTTTGTTGCTAAATTCTGCGTGTAAGGATTTTCTTGCATCCAGGACATAGCAGGGTATGATGCAGCACGGGATCTTGTTAGATTTAACTCGCTCTCATTTAGTTCTGTTGTAATATCATCAAATCTCAGAACCCCTTTTCCCATATATTCAACACTATCAAAAATACGTGTGTCTTTTGATGTAGTTGCTGTTACTTTCTCAATTTTATGCACCAGATTATCATCTATATGATAGACTGAGCCCATTGCGCCAGATCCAACCAGTTCTTGAGTATGAAAGCGCAAATGCTCTGGAACGTCGTATAAACGGGTGTACAAATTCAAAACATCATGTAAAGTGGTCATGCAGGCGCAGAAACTCACCTCCCTTTATAAGCTTTGTGTTGTTATTTACAACTGATTAGTGAAAACAAAATTGTTATAAATAAATGGACGATTTGAGTTGTTTTATGACTCAAATATTCCCCCGATGTGAAGCTGTAAATGATTGGTATTATATATTTACCGAAGGGTATAAAGTTAGAGGTACAGAATTAGAATGGCAAGGAAGAGCTGGGCTTCTTACTGATATCATGGATTATGTTCACGATCGAGAAATTGCAAAACCCATTCAATACAAAGGACTTGAAAAATACGAGATTCATTTGATTGAAGGTATGAAAGATATTATTGATTTCTAGATACATTTATCAACTTCATATCATTTACCCATGACAGGGGTGAAAATATATGGCTGATGAAAAAAAAAAGAAGAAAAAAAAGCAAAAGAAAGATGATGATGGAACATGTGAATTTTGCTAATGCCAACAATACGATTCAAATACTCCAAAGCGTACGATAATTATTGGAATTCTCACTATGTGGGAAAAGACTATCCTTCTTCGGAGATTGTTAAGAATTATATCTCTGTAATTGAATCGTTATGGCGTGAGGATGAGAAAAATATTCTTAACGAAATTTCACAAATTACCGATTTAAAGTTCAAAAAAAGTTCCATTACCTGCTACGTTGTTGGCAGATGCACTTCATTTAAAAATCCACTTACATTGCCCGTAATTGTTACTAATCCAACATACTTTATCGATAGATTAGTGCATGAATTGATACATATTCTTTTTACGCAAGAGGGTAATTTTGATCAAGCACGGATAGGATGGAAATATATTCAAACAACCTTCAACAAGGAATCTACAAAAACTCAAGTTCATATTCCTTTATACGCAATTCACACTCATATCTATCTGAAATTATTTACACATTCACGTTTACATCGAGACATAAAAAACAGATGGCATCAAAAGGAATTTAGAAGAGCTTGGCAAATTGTCCAGCATGTGGGACATGAAAAAATACTTGACAAATTTACATCAAGATTCTGATTTTGGTTTTGGTGTATCTTTTTCTTTTTTCTCTTGTTCACGCATTCTACGTCGCCAATGAATTAATGTGAAATTTACAGGATTTTTAACTTTAGTGCAATGACCTCCCTGGCATTTTATTCCAAGAGCTTTATAGTATCCTTCATTATCACAATTTGGAGGTAGCTTGGCCCCTGGTGTAAATCCATAAAATTGCCCATTGATATATGTCTCTCTAAGAGGTTCTGGATTTTTTTTATTCCATTCAATTATGAAATGTTTAATATCATCCTTATTCCATCCAATTTTCCCCAAATAATTCATCAAACAAAATAAAGCCCTTTTTTTCCCATCTTCTAATCCATTTAAAATCTGTTTCATACATTGAGGAAAAAATTCTTGTGTAATGGGCGATGTAATTTGTATCTCTTCAAATTTACGTGGTTCTTCTCGTTCAGGTTCGATTGTAACTTTAATATCAAGAGCTTGGGTAAGTAACCTACGGCCTGATTCTTCTACTGATCGATCTAGGAATTTGAATGTTGGTTTGGCAAGAGAAGATGGTTCCCCCATTT
>CAYOOY010000008.1:0-10523 GCA_964405725.1 uncultured Methanosarcinales archaeon
GGATCACGTAATATGCAAAATTACCCGCTACTTAGTGAAGTTGGAAAATATGCAGCTGCACACGATAAGGGAGTCCTGCTTAAGACAAGTTTGTTACCAACACTTCAAGAGGTATTGTGTGCAGCAGAGTATTTGGCCGTTGAAGGTGCTGAAAAAATAATCTTATGTGAGAGAGGAATGGCGTTCTCTCAAGGAACAACACGTAATACACCTAATTTTATGCTTTTACGTGAATTGAGATCCATGACGCATCTACCCATAATTGGAGATCCATCTCATAGTACGGGGCAGCGAGATTTGGTATTGCCGACAAGCGATATGTACTTAGCTTCTGGTGCAAATGGTTTAATAATAGAGGTAATTCGTGATGACGAAAAACCTACCATTAATGGTGTTGGTGTATGTGATTACAACCAAGGTTTACGAGTTGGCCAATTGCAAGGATACATAGACAAAATACGAGGATAACAGAAATGGAATTAGAAGAAAAGGTAGTACCAATTACTAATGCGCAAGAATATATAGCAATTAAGCGAAAACAAATTGATAAATTAGATTCAATGCTGCTTACAGCTCTTGCCATGCGTATGCAAATATGCAGTGAAATTGGTAAATGGAAAAAAGAGAATAATATTGCAATCACAGATGCAAGACGTGAGGAAACGATGAAACAAAGTCGAGAGCAGGTAGTAAACCACTTGGGATTATCAAATGAATTTGTTGATCAACTATTTGCAAAAATCGTTGAACACTCAAAGGAGTTGCAGAAATGAAACCTCCCGATATTTGTATAGTTGGTGGACGCGGAAAAATGGGATCTTGCTTTGCAAAAAAGTTTAGAGACATAGGTTGTAGTGTAGAGATTGTAGATATACACGATTCCAATTCAGAATTTGCTCGTAAAATTGCAAGTGCAAAGATTGTCATAGTTAGTGTGCCGATTCGAACAACAAATGAAGTGCTAAAGAGCATTCTTTTGCACATTTCACAAGATGCACTTCTTACAGATTTTACATCGATAAAAGTTGAGCCAATGAACATAATGCACAAACATACTGGAGAAGTTATGGGTGGACATCCTTTATTTGGACCAAGTGTCTCATTAAAAGGTCAATCCATGATCGTGTGTAATCAAGGACAGGGAGAGTTAAGTACGTGGTACATTAATGCGTTAAAATCGCTAGGTTTAGAAGTGCATACAATGACTGCTAAAGAACATGATGCACACATGGGTGTTATACAATGTATGACTCATCTTTCAAATTTATCACTTGTATATACATTGAAAAAATTGGATGTAGATTTGAAAAAAACACTTGAAATAACATCTCCCGTGTACAAATTACGATTATTTACTGCAGCACGTATGCTCGCGCAATCTGCAGAACTATACACAGATATTCAAATGAATAATATGATGGGAAATGAAGTTGTTGCAGAATATGAAAAAAGTGTACATGAACTTCATGTTGCAATTACTAATACAGACACAGAAGCATTTCAGAAAATATTCAATGAAACAAAATCATTCTGCAAAGATTTTGCAGATGTATCTATGCACATGACGAACAAGTTCATTGAGGTGCTGTAATGAAACTTGCATATTTAGGTCCTAAATTTAGTCATTCACATGGTGTTGCTACAACAATTTCACAAGAATTACTATCCTGTCAATCGATACCAGAGATATTTGATACTGTTATCAAGGGTATGTCCCAGGGGTTAGTTCCGTTAGAAAATAGTAGATTTGGAAGTGTTCGTGAAACAATTATGGAATTCTTAGATGAAGAATTATTCATAACAAAGATAATTGATGTTCCGATTACTCATTGCCTGGCAGCACAATCTAATGATTACAAAATAATTATTTCACATCCGCAAGCTCTTGGTCAATGTTCAACAATTATAGGTACTACACCAACAAGAACTTCTGCAAGTACATCTGATGCAATGAAGATGGCTTCACAAGATCGCACCCTAGCTGCAATTGGCTCTAAGGAAGCAGCAGAGAAGTATGGTTTGAAGATACTTGATACATTACACGTACCCAATAATGTTACACGTTTTGCAGTTATTGCAACAAAATTAAATCACAAGAATAAATCTCACACTGGATTAATTATTAACCCTCAAAAGGATGAACCAGGATTGTTATTTCGTATTCTTTCTTCTTTTGCAACACATAACATTAATTTATGTAAAATCGAATCATTGCCATCGCAAACTAAATTAGGAGTGTACCAATTTTATGTTGAAATTGAATGTCCTCTTAATAACAAAAGACTGGAAGCCATAATAGAATTTTTAATAAAGTCTGGGTGTATTATACAGATAGTGGGTAATTATGACATCGCTAAATAAAAATGTAGTTAATACCACAACTACAAATATTGAAGAACTATTCAAACTAAAAATAGGGGTGACAAACCCAATAGATCTGTCTCTTGGAGCATTAGATATTGAGCCATCTGCGAAATTACTTTCAAAAACGTATTTGGCAATGAAACAAGGGCATAACGGATACTCAAGTTATTTAGGAATTGAGAAGTTACGTTCTAAAGTAGCATCTGAAAAAAATACTAACATCGATACTGTGTTAATTACGAATGCAGCTAGTGGGGCGATAAACCTTTCACTTAGAACTTTATGTAACCAAGGAGATGAAGTAATAATAGTGGATCCCTATTTTATTACGTATCCACATATGATTACACTTGTAGGAGCGGTACCTGTTATTGTTAGTTCAAAACCTGACTTTTCATTAGATATTGATGCGATTGCAAAAGCAATTACAAACAAAACAAAAGTTATTCTAATTAATACTCCTAATAATCCAACTGGAATCATGTACACAAAAAGAAAATTGCGAGCTCTTGCTTCACTAGCACGTAAGCACTCCTTGTGGATTTTAAGTGATGAGGTATATGAAGATATTACATTTGAAGAAACTCACGTAAGTGTGAGAAATTTGTATCAAAGATCAATTTCACTACATAGTTTTTCAAAATCATCAGCAGTACCTGGATGGCGAATCGGATATGCTCTTGGACCAAAAGAGATAATCATGCAGATGGCAAAAGTACAATTACTCACACTAGTGTGTCCTCCAACCCCTCTCCAGTTTGGTCTGTGTGAAAATAATGATATAAGAGATGTTGTTGATCGCTATAAAAAAAACAGAGATTATGTTATGAAGAAATTGGTTGGATTTGATATAATTTCTTCGCAGGGTGGACTATATATGTTTATTCGATGTCCGTACAATACAAAAAGATTTATTGCAGATTGTAAAAAGAAAAAATTAATAGTTGTTCCAGGTAGATTCTTCTCACAACATGACACCCACATGAGGATATCGTTGGCAACATCCTATGCTACAATAAAAAAAGCAGTGAAGATTCTTAATGAAGTTGCCTCAAGACCTATGGTTTGAATCGTTCCATTGTTCTTGGAAAGGGAATACAATCTTTAATTGATTCTACACCACAGATCCATTTAATGATTCTCTCAATTCCTAATCCAAATCCGCCGTGAGGAACAGACCCGTATTTTCGTGTATCCAAATAGAATTCATATTCATCAGGGTTTTCCCCTTGCTCGACTAAACGTCGTTTGATTTCTTCTAAGTTATGTTCACGTTGTGATCCACCTATGATTTCACCATGTCCTTCTGGCGCTAAAAAATCAACACCAAGAACTACCTCTGTATTATTTGGATCTTCCATCATGTAAAATGCTTTTACTTTTTTGGGATAATGAGTTACGATTAGTGGAACATTGTAAAGCTGTGTTAATTTTTCTTCTTCTAAGGTTCTAAGATCTTTTCCCCATTCAACATCAAATGAACATTTCTCTTTAAGAATTTTAAGAGCTTCATCATATGTCATACGAACAAAAGGTTTATCTTTTGCATTAGTCAAAAAGGTAAGATCACGTTTTAAAAAATCTAATTCTGTTTGGTTTGTTTCAAGAACTTTTGTAATTATATGTTTGATAAGTTTCTCGCCATGGTTAAGTACATCATCAAATGTGTTCCACGCCATTTCCATTTCAGCATGCCAGTATTCTGTTAAGTGTCTACTTGTTTTTGATTTTTCTGCACGAAATGAAGGAGCAACCGTATAAATATTTTCTAACGAAAATATTGCTGGCTCAGCGTATAATTGCCATGTTTGTGCTAAAAACACTCCTTTTTCATTGAAATATTTCACATCAAATAATTCTGATCCACCTTCGCATTGTACTGCTTGAAATATAGGACTTTGATATTCATAGAATTGCTCGGATCTAAAGTAATCATGAATTGCACCAAATACTGTGGATCTAATTTTTAATATTGCACTCATTTTACGAGAGCGTAACCATAAGTGGCGATTATCAGCTAAAAATTCTACTGATTGATCTTTAGTAATAGGATAATTCTCACTTGGTCCTACAATTTCATAATTGGTTACTTGAATTTCAAATCCCGTTGGAGCTCTTGCATCTTCTTTAATTGTGCCAGTAATGTTCATTGAATATTCAACTTGTAAATGATCTATTTCTTCCCAGCGATCTTCAAAGTTTGATCTTTCAATAACACATTGAATTAGGTTAGTAGAGTCTCTAAGAACTAAGAATTTTAATTTATTTGATCCACGTTCTCTGTGAATCCATCCTTTGATAGTTACTTCGCCTGATTTCTGATTAATTGCGTCTTGTATTGATAATGGGTTCATGAGATGAAATAATTGATGTCCTATTAAAAATCTTTTGTGTATTAACTTAGATGTGAGAATAAATGTTTATATAGATGTTATTGGATGAAACAGACATGGGAGAGACATATACCAAAGCAAATGAAACATTATGGCATAAATTTCTTGCAAGTTTTAAAGGAATTGATTTTGCAAAAGAGAAGAAGAATTATGAATCATTCAAATCAGATATTGCTCTTCCTACAATTGCTCCCTTTGTATCTGGAGAAAATATTGTAGTTAACAAGAATATACTTGTAGAATTAAGTGAAAGGGCAACATGGCTAACTTCAGCTCAAAGAGAATTAGTTGTTAAAGAAGTTCTCAATGAGCATAAAAATGGTTTATCAGATAAAGAGTGTTTTACCCTTCTGGGATTATTATGTGCTATTGCATGGAGTGAACTTGCACAAGATAAGCGCGGATCGTTTAATAATTATCTATATGAAAGAGTGATGAAATTTAAGGAAGAGATTGTGAAAACAGGATTGCAATCTTCAATGAGTGTTTGGCAACTTCCATATCCTCATGTAGATGCACTAATTGCTCAAGATTATGAACAAGAGATGAAAACAAAATTCAGTGACCTTGCAGAAAAAGAACAGTTTGAAGAAAGAAAGAAAAGATATACAACATTTACTGATGATAACATTGCAGTAAAATGGGCTGTGCGTGTATTAAAACGAATTGGATTGAATAGAGATCCACGTCATATTTTTACTCTTTATAACAGACGAAATCAACAGTGCCACATTAATTCTGTGTTACAAATATCTCTTAATTTCATGCGATTATATGCAGAAATAATTCTCAAAAAACGTAAAGGAATTATGGATGAAGAAATGGATGAAGAAAAATTCAGAGATTTAATTCTTGATTCAATGACTTCAAAAAATAATAGATCACCACAAGGATTATTTGAAGCTGGAATGAAAAAAGAAGACATCAATAAATTGGCTAAACAGTTATCACAAATTGAACATCATGAAGATAAAGAAGTAGATAAATTAGAATCAATATTAAAAGACTGGCCGGAGTGTGATATTGATGGTGGACTTTCAAACCCCCACAGAGATGTTTCAAAACGAGGAAAAGATCAAGTACGACGTGCAATAAAACAAGCGTTATTATTTTTTAAACTTGAAATGGATATAGAAATCAATGATGCAAATGCTTCAACTCTTCTCAATAAGGGCCTCATGATGTTAGGTGTTCCTGAAGGAATTACTGCTATTCCAACCCACCAAGGTGGTGATTCCCATGCAACACGAGATGAAATTGTTGAAAAAATTAGGGCACATATTAATGATGAAGAGGAATTACGAGAAAAAATAATAGAAATTGCAAAAGAGTATGGAAAAAATGTAGAACGAAATCCAGAAGGATTTTTTCGTCACGCAATGTTTCAAAATCAAGGTGATACCTATCAATATGTTTTTGATGGTTTAGAGGCATTTAGGAATGTTCTTGGTAACATTATGGAGAAGTTATAACCCATATTTTTGGTGAATTTTAGAAAAAGATGACGGGCAATTAAGATAATCAAGCACAAATTTATTTGAAGGATTTTGATCTGAAAGTAGTTCAAGAGTCTGCTCTCGTAAACCCCCATTTAATGATAAATTTCTTTCTAATTTTTCTACTGCCATTATTTGAACCCCTAACGCAACTTCATGTAACCAAGAAACAATACCATAACGAAGGGCTAAGTTAGGAGTATGTTGTTTGATGCCCAATACTTTACGCACTAAATCCATTGAACCATAATTAAATTCACGTTCGGCAGCTTCGTGTAATCCAAGTGAGAGAAGAGTTAATGGTGCGTCTTTTTTTAAGCCTATTTCGTCTTTTTTGGCATTATAAAATCCACGATAATCACTATATCCTGGCCCTAACTTATCGATAAGTTGTTTTGATGATAAAACGTGTAAATTATAATCTTTACCATGTGTATTATACCATTGATTATACACTCTACTTATATCTCCCTTAACAACGGCATCTATATCTGAAGATTTATGTGGGGATTTACTAGCACTAAAAACAGGAGGAATTAGTTTCTGATTAAGTATCTTTTTCGCATATATCTGCAAAATTTCTGTGTCATCACTCATAAATGCTCAACCATAGGCAATATTTATAAAGATTTGCTTGAAATATGCGTAAAATAGAGATTATACCAATTTCTTCATAATTAAATTTACAACACTAGGATCAGCTTTTCCCTTGGTAATTCGCATTACGTGCCCTACTAAGAAATGAAAGGATTTCTCATTGCCTGATTTATAATCTTCAACAGCTTTGGCATTTTCTTCAACAACTTTAGTACAGATTTTTTGTAATTCTGCTGTATTTGATACTTGCGCTAATTTGTGTGTTTGAACATATTCTTTTGGTGATATTTTGGTTGTCACCATTAGTTCAATTAATCGCTGTCCGGTTGTCTCAGAAATGGTGCCTGACTGAAGCATCTCTAAAAGTTCAATGATTTCTGGTGATCCAAATGCGGTTTCATCTATCGATTTTTTATTGTAATTAAGTACACGTAAGAATTCTTTACGCATCCATTTTGCAACATAGGAGGGTGAGATTGTTTTAGAAACGGTCTCAAATAATTCAGCCAATTTCAAATCAGACGCCATTACTTCTGCATCTATAGGATCAAGAGATAGATTTTTGATATATTTATCAGCTCGCACATGTGCTAGTTCAGGAACATTAATTGATTCAATCATTTCTGAAGAGATTGAAAAGATAGGTAAATCTGGTTCAATAATATAACCATAATCCATTTCACTTTCTTTAGTTCTAAGCATAACTGTTTTTGTTCCTGTCCATCCTCGTGTATGCATTACAACATTACCTTTCTTAATTGCTACTTTTTGCCTAACTAGTTCATAGTTGATTGCTCGCTCAGCATCTTTAAAACTTGAAACATTCTTTATCTCAACTCGTGGATGATTTGGAATGTTGACATTAAGGTCTGATTTAATCACACCTGTTTTTTCATCAAAAATTTGAACATACTTAATTATTCGAAGTAATTCTTTAAAGTACTCTCGTGCTTCTTTTGGTGTGTTCATGCAGGGTGAAGTCACTATTTCAACCAAAGGAATGCCTGATCTATTATAATCAACTAAGACCGATTTAGTCTCATTAATATCTCCATCATAGACTAATGCTGCTGGATCTTCTTCAATATGGATGCGATCAATTTGAACTATTTTTCCTGACTTTAATTTGATAGATCCATTTTTTCCAAGTGGAATTTCATATTGAGTGATTTGAAAATTCTTACCCATATCAGGATAAAAATAGGTTTTACGTGAAAAGGCAATTCTTGGTGCAAAAACACATCCAAGTGCCTTGCACAATCTCAATGCAAAGGTAAGAACTTGTTTGTTAAACATTGGTTTAGATCCGGGATGCCCCAAACAGATTTCGCATACTTGTGAATTAGGAGTGTGAACAGATTTGGTAGGACATCCACAAAATAATTTAGATTTTGTATTTAATTGTACATGTGTTTCAAGTCCTATTAACGTCTTTGTTTTATCGATCATCGCGCTTCCTCTCATAATAATCTGCTACTTGTATCATTTTTTTCTCTTGCCAATGATCTGCCATTATTTGCATTCCAACTGGCATGCCTTGTACTTCACCACAGGGAACAGTAATATGAGGGATTCCAGCAAGGTTTGGCCCCACTGTTAAGATGTCCATCATGTAATGTTGCAGGGGTGTTAATTTTTTAATTTCGTCAAATGTTGGCGCAATTATTGGCATGGTTGGCGTAATGAGAACGTCGAATGTTTTGAATAATTCTTTGTATTCCTCAATTATGAGTGTTCTGATTTTTGCAGCCTTTATGTAATACGCATCACGAAATCCAGCCATACGAGCAAATGTTCCTAATAAAATTCGACGTTTCGTTTCTTCGTTGAAATATTTTGTTCTAATTGATGTGAAATAGTCGTTGAATGATATGTCACTAGGATTCTCTTCTTGCCCATAGCGAAGCCCAGATAATTTTGTTAAGTTGGTAGAGGCTTCAGTCATTGCAAGTAAATAATAGACAGGGATGCCATATTTCATTGTTAATGGCAGAGATACTTCATCAGCGTTAACTCCTAATTGTTTAATTGCTTTTTGAACTGATTTTACTACTTCTTTATCTACACCATCGCCGAAGCCTTCTTTGATAATTCCTATTTTTAATTTTTTTATATCTTTACCACATGCGCTTTCAAACCCTTTTTCATGATCTATACAAGTACTATCTTTTCCATCGGATCCAGCTATGATATCGAGTGCTTTAGCACATTCTTTTACGCTCATTGCCATTGGGCCAATTTTATCTAATGAATTCCCATAACTAATTAATCCATATCTACTTACTCTGCCATATGTTGGTGTTAAACCAACTACGCCACAAAACGCAGCAGGACATGAAATTGAACCACCCGTTGATTCGCCAAGAGCTACATGTTTAATTTCTGGATGTAATTCTGAAAGCTTTCGTGTGAAACCAGCAGCACCACCAGAAGATCCGCCACAGACTCTTGTTGCATCTATTGGATTAAGTGGAATTTTTTTGTCATTTCCTACATTGACATTAAAACTTCCAAAGCCAAATGCGTCTTGACTTGTTTTTCCAGCAACAACTCCTCCTTCTTTTTTGAGGTTTGAAATTACTGTAGCATCAAATCGAGGAACATAATTGGAAAGAATTTGTGATCCTGCAGTTGTTGGAAGATCTTTTGTACAAATTGCATCTTTTGCTGAAATAATGAATTTATTTTTTGGAATAGATTTAGCAATAGAATTAAAGAAATGGTATTCTTTGTTAATTTTTTGAAGTTTAGAAAGAACCATGTTATACTGGTTTTGGTCCTTTAAAGAACGAATCCTCTTTATTTTTCACATCTTTGAATACTTCAGTAGTTGAGAGACATTTGGTAATTTTGTCTTCTCTTGCAACATTTTCAACTTTAATGGGATGAAAACTTGGTTGCACATTATGTGTCTTTACCTCATCTAATTGTGAGAAGACTTCCATAATTTCTTCTAGCTGAGGGAGGAATTCTTTTTCTTCTTTTTTAGTAAGTTTGAGCCTTGCATTTGTTGCGATCTCATTAAGGAGGTTTTTATCCAGTTTCATGGGATAGAGGAAGAGATAAATTCTATTTATATGTTTCTGTTGTAAAAAATACCACTTTTTATTGAAAAACAGGGATTATATTTGTAAAAACACACAAAACACTCACTTACTGGTGATTGATTTAATATGTTTATTCCGTAATCTAATATGTATAGGTGATGAAAATGACAACAATACAAGATTTAAGACAAGAATTAGCTGCTCTAGAGATAGCTCCAGAAATGGAAGATCTTGAATTTGATCGATACCAAGAACTCGAAGCAAAAGTAGAAGCAAGTTGTAGAGAGAACTATGCAGAAAAGGATAAGACTGATTTACTAGAAAGTACAATGCAAACATACAGAATCTGGGAAGAAGAGGCAGAAACTGCTGGTATACATAAAGAGTATTTTGGGAAAGCCTTAGAAGAAGTAGTTGCAACACCTTTACAAGAAGCTATTGAAAGAAGAGCAGAGCTGGTGAATGACCTTAATAATTATCGAAGCAAAGATACCGCGTACCATGTAGAAATAATTGCAATAAGTAGTACGCTTCTTTCAGCTCTAGCAACTGGTGCGTATGCAGGATATACGGTAGCCGCTGAAAATATGTTTTCAGGAGCCAGTATTGTGGCAGGGGTCTTTGTT
>CAYOOY010000008.1:10533-32999 GCA_964405725.1 uncultured Methanosarcinales archaeon
ATTGCAGTGCCAGCATATATTCCTGGTGCAGTAGTAGGAATTGTTGCAGGTATAACTGCAGGGATGTATGCCGGAGCTAGAGAAAAAATAAAGAGTTTAAAACTAGCATCACATGATAAGAAATTCAAAGATAGTAAAAAATTACTTTCCTACATCGGCCCAAAGAGAGGTACAAGTGAAGATTTTGTTGGACGATGTGCTGAAAAAGGAATTGAAATTGATTACAATGCCGTACTTGAGAGAGCTGTAGAGATTCAACAAACTGAATATGCTAACTTGGAAGCTAGGTATGATGCAGCTGAAAAAGTAATTGAAGCATCTGAACATACTAAGTACATGGTAGGCAGTTTCCTAGAAAGCGGATACACCATGGAACATTTAGAACACCAGTATAATCAAACATACGGTGAACAAATGAGAGGTACCGCTGTAATAGGAAGAGTTGAAGGTTGCATGGCATCAATCATTGCACAGGAGAAGGAATCCAAAAGAAAAGTGGCAGCATTAGCAAGTGCTGAAGAAACAAGAAGAATAGAAGAAGAAACCTTAGCAGAAATCTGCTAAGCTTTTATTCTTCATACAAGAATACGCCTAACTCATGTAGTTGATCATCAGCGACAGACGAGGGTGAATCTAACATCAAATCTTTTGCTTCTTGATTTTTTGGAAATGCGATAACTTCACGAATATTTTCACGACCAGCCATGATCATTGCCCAACGATCGATACCAAATGCAATTCCACCATGAGGAGGTGCAAATTTAAGTGCGTCTATGAAAAAACCGAATTGTTCTTTTACTTCTTTTTCACTTAGACCTAAAGATGAAAATACTTCTTGTTGAATATTATCCTCATGAATTCTAATTGATCCACCACCAATTTCAAATCCATTAAGAACTAAATCATATGCTCTAGAATGTACTTTTCCTTTTTGTTTTTCGTCATGAAGATATTTTAGATCATCTTTATTTGGTGATGTAAATGGATGATGCATTGCAAGGAATCTATTTTGAGTCTCTGACCATTCAAACATAGGGAAATCAGTTACCCATAAGAATGCATAATCCACACCCTGTTCCTTACGTAAATCTGGCTTATCGGATTTATATTTTTTCATCGCTTCATCAAATGTCATGCGAGCAAATGGTGTTTGCACTTCAACATCAAGAACATCTTTAAAGACATATTTCATTAATGCTTCCATAAGCATATAGATATCTTCTTCACCAACAAAACTCATTTCAAGATCTAACTGTGTGAATTCTGGTTGACGATCTGCACGAAGGTCTTCGTCACGAAAACAACGTGCAATTTGGAAATATCTATCAAATCCGGCAACCATCAATAGCTGCTTAAATTGTTGTGGGCTTTGCGGAAGTGCAAAGAATTTACCCGGAAAAGTTCTAGAAGGAACCAAATAATCTCTTGCACCCTCTGGAGTAGATTTTGCCATAATAGGAGTTTCAATTTCTAAAAATTTTTCTTTATCAAAAAAATCTCGAATGGATTTTACTAATTTATGACGAATGAGTATTGCAGATTGCATCTCTTTTTTTCTAAGATCTAAGTAACGATACTTCATTCTATTCTCTTCACTTGATTGAATTTTACCATCAATGTCAATTGGCAAATCTCCAACTTTTTTTAGAAGTGTTATTGATTCTGCACTTAATTCTATTTCGCCAGTTCCTGGCTCTTTTACTTGATGTTCAGGTCTTGCTTGTACTGTACCTGAAATTTGAATAATATCTTCTCTATTTAATGATTTGAATTCAGCTACTAGATCTTTGTTTAGAAATGCCTGTGTTTTTCCGTAGCGATCTCTAATATCAAGAAATCCAATTTTCCCTGATATACGAAGTGAGTCCACAAATCCAGCGAGAGTTACTTTCTCATTGGCATTTTTCTTATTCAGTTCTCCGCATGAATGTGTTCGCATTGCTGTTTTCATTTTTTTAGTATAAGCGGCTCCGGCCAGACTCGAACTGGCGACCTGTCGGTTAACAGCCGACCGCTCCACCTACTAAGCTACAGAGCCGTAAGTGAAAGATAAGAAAGCAGTATTATATAAATGTTTTAGTTGATTTAGCGCAATTTCAATCCAAATTCGTGAACTTTCTCACGAACTTGCTCTTGAAAAGAAAGTCTATTGGTATAGAGGCCCACCACATTCCCACCATTTTCTAAAAATTGATGTGCATATGACCCTTCAGGTGACCTGTGAATTTTTTGTGCTTGCTCTTGACAGATAAGCATCACATAGCCTACGTCTCCTCCAAAGAAATGGCGAACAGGGTATAATTTTCTTCGATAAAAATCCGGACGAATATTATACTTAACTGAAGAACCCTTTTCCTTGATAACCCCCTGACCTTTACGAGAACGAGTTCTTACTTTACCACAATCCCAGCGGCGTAATTTCATTTCAAAAACGACTGGTTTTTCATCAACAAGTAAAAGTTGATCGTATTCCCAAAGAACTCCTCTTCGTTGTGAGAATGCTTCGATACGCTTATTTTTGTTATAATATAATCTAAAATCAGATTCTTCATTTCTGCTGGCATAATCACTCAATGGTCTAAATGAAATCCCAATCTCTGGATGTGTATCTGCGATAGATTCTAGTGATATATCTAAATGAATTTCGCTAAAAAATTGCGTATATTGCTCAGCAAAGAAACCCTTTTTTTTAGAAGAGAAAGGTAGTTCTAAGAAGCGATTATGTATGTTCTCCCACTGTGCAGGCATACCTTCTAAATGAGAGCATAGTTGATCAAGTGAATCTGATCGTATCATAAAATATCAAGAACGTAAAAGGTTTTTATTATATTATAGTCTACACTTCAACAAGCCTTATAAACAGAATTCCTGCTCAAAAATGAACATGAATATTTTGTATGATAAAACAGGTCCTGGAAAAAAAGTCCCGGGTATCCCTTACGAAGATCGATTTCAAATGGTACGATCCGTAATTGTGGATGATGTGCCAAAGCCAAAAGATCTTGCACAAATTCTTTTAGACACGACAGATTTAACGTTAGTTACACCCTGGTCTTTAGATGTTGTACGAGGCTTTAGAGATTATGTCCCTACTACATTTAATATGGTAACTGAAGATATGGCTCAAGATCAGATGAAAGAATATTTTGGCCTACCTAGAGATTGGGAACCAGAAGAAAATAGAATACTCTTACAATTACAATCGGAATTAGATGCTAAATCAGCAACAATTGATGCGGCAATTATTCATAATCGTAAAGATTTTGGTGGAATAATCAACAAGGCTCATTTAATTAACAGAATCTATAAAATTGGAAGGTTACATCAACATTTTGAAAATCGGGATCAACTATATCCTTTTTTGTACGGAAATACATTTGAGGATGAAACTACTTGGAATGAAACTTTAATTGGTATAAAGTCACATTTTATGGAGTTTTTTGGTGAAGTTCCTTTGGGAAGATGGTATGCAATGCAGACAAGAAAAGCTGAAGATGAGGTTACGCCAGAAGAGTTGAAAGATCGATTTGTGTATGTAGATTGGCTCAAAGAAAAATTAGGAGATAATTTACTTGGGGTACTACTGTACGGATCAGCAGCAAGAACTTCCGATCCCTCTGGCCATAGTGATTTTGATAATTGGGTGCGAGTAAAAGATGTACCTGCAGCTCAACGTGCGTTAGCAGGAACGTGTCCTGAAGTGTTTGATGGAAAAGTTGTTGAAAATAAGGATCATAAGGAAATAGAAGGAGCACATCATTTAGGTGTTCATTTCTTTCCAGAAGACGATGATTATAGTTTAAGATTTATTCGATTTTTGCACGATTCACGTGAATTTTTAAAACACACACAAGTTTTGTATGGAGAGTTTCCATTTATCAAAGTTGCGCAAGATGAAGTAATAGAGCGAGGAGTAAGTCATGCGTATATTAAATTGAAAACGATCTCAGGAGCATTAAATTGGGCGTATGTATTTCCTGAAAAAATGATGGGAAAGCCGGCATTATTTGAATTCATTGTAAAGAACACACGCTTCTTTTATCAGCACATGCTTAATGCAATTGAAGGGCCCCAATTAAGAACAAAACAAGATTTAACTCATGGATTAGCTGAACGAGGGATACACATCCCTCCCTACAGAAACGATCCAGAATATATTAAGCAAGAGATGTTAATGTCGGTTCATAACGTATTAAAATTACAGAGTGAATTTGTACATTCTGGGTACCAACCTAATTTTGATTTTCTAAAAGAGAATACAGAATTTGAGTGGAATGATCCGAAAATAAATGAATTTTCTTCTTTAAACAAAGTTTCAAAGGCTGAACTTGCTGGATTGAGAAATATTGATTATACTTAATTTTTAGATAAGTTTTATAATTCTATGCAATACGTGGATAGTGCGGATCCGTAGTTTAGCCTGGATACAAAAGCCAGAGAGAATACTTCCCTCCTAACCATTTATGGAGCAAGGAAGGGGTCGGGGGTTCGAATTCCGTAAGGGCGAACAAACCCTTCGGTTTGAAAGTCCTCCCGGGTCCGTTTTTTATCTTACAGGCCTTCCGTTCTTATAATTACCAGGTCCACCAAATGGAAATTCATCTCCTGATGGAACCTGATCAATTATTGAAGGACATAAGTTATCAAGAACACTAAAGTACAACATTTGCCCGCCTCGAATTCGTTCAACCAAAGAATCAGAATAATCTAATCTTCGAAGATATCCTGCTTGTTTTCCTCTGCACGCTGTTTCAAAAACAGATACATCGCTATCTTGGACATATTCAAAAAGGGAGTGCATGATTCTTTCTTCTTGCTGCGATAAACCTAGTGAGAAATCTTTATCTCGATGTCCGGATTTTCTATGACCATGAGGTGAACCACCCATTGTAAGTGAAGTTCCATCGTACTCGACAGGTATAATTAAACCACTAATTCTTCCGTAATGATAACCAGTAGATAGAATCCCCATCTCTCCTACGCCATCTAAATCCAGAAATCCAAATATTTTGACTTTTTCTTTCTTATACATTTTTCCACTTGATACTACAACCCATCGAAGGATTTTCTTTAATTGAAATCGCTTTGCTTTCAATAAATTCTTCAATTGCTGCATACATTTCATGCTCTCCTCCTGCTTCACCATGAATGGAATCTATTCTGGAATGAAAAATTAATTTCAAATCTTTGTCAAACAAAAAGGGATCTGGTGTACACACAGCACCATACTCGGAGGCTACTTCTTGAGATTCATCATGTACGTAATAAAAATCAATTCCCCATTCATCAAAATACTCTTGCATTTTTTCATAACTATCTTCAGGATAATTTTCTGATTCATTTGAATTAATACCAATTACAACAACGCCTTTCTCTTTAAAATCATGTGCAATTCGTTTTATCTCATTCATTTTTGGAATAACGTAAGGACAATGATTACACATAAAAACAATTAACGTTGCTCTCTTTCCTTTTATATCTTGCAAAGAATGAAATGCCCCATCAACTCCTATTAATGAAAAATCTGGCGCTACGTCACCGGTTTTTAATTTCACATATTCTGAACCAAGTAATACCATTTTATACTAATTTAATATACCACCCTTTCTTATATTCTTCTTTAAATTTTGTGATTGTTTCTTTTAGTGTGGGGAAAAAATCGCTTGTTCTTGTAACAACCCCATCAACGACAACATTCGGATCAACATATCTTGCTTTTGTTTTTGTAAAAAAAGTGTGATCTTCTTTGGTTCCCATCTGAATTCTATCAAGTGTAAATGCTGAACGATCAAAATCTAATTTTTCTAAAAATTCTGTATCTTGCATGTAGAAATCTTTTGGAGTAATAATACCTGATTCTAGTTTCTCTTTGATGATGTTTCCCATTAGTTGATAAGATCCTGCTTGAACATGTGAACCCCAAAACGTGCGCGTCATTTCCATTGATTTTTCAATGAGAAATTTTCCAATATCATAATTATTTACCATTATTTCGTTATTGTATACAACAAGCGAATGCATTATATTAGAAATATCTTTTTTTGTAAACACGCCAGTGATTAAACCATCACGCATAAAATAATCCATCCTATCAGCACATAAATCAGGTAAATCTTTTTCTAATATGCCAAATTGAAATTCATCTGCAATGTGCGTTGGATCTAAGTTATATTTTTTCAACACATTTGGAATTTGCGATGTATCAATTATTTCATGATGAAAATCTTCATGAACACGTTGCGCATCAATGTCATCAAATGCATAATCAATGACATGCGATAATGCAGTGTGTGCAACATCATGAATTAAGCCAGAGAGTTGTTCATCTTGTTTTGCACCTAATTTTCGTAATAAAAGATATACCCCAACACAATGATCAAATCTAGATGTGAAATATTTTGAATCAAATAAATCCCATACACCATATTGATTAACACCTTTTAGCCGCTGCATTGCAGATGTATTCATTATATCAATTGCAACTTGATCTGTAATTTCTTGTTTACCATATATTTGGTCATTAATGATCATAGAGTGCAATTTTGCAGGGTACTTTAAGAAGTTTTGTAAAAAAAATGAGAAAATAAAAAAAAATAAAAAAATTAATTCTTCGAACGTATGTCGTACATAATTTTACGCAATGCACGGTACTCAGATCTTGTCAAGGTCCTATCTTCAATTTTCTCAAGCGTAGTTTCCATGTACTGATCAAATTCTGATTTCTCAGCATGTAATCTTTCTAATCCTGTACCTATCTCTGTTAATCGAGCCTCTAAGAAAGATTTTTGCTCATCTACACATGCTTGATAATCTGTCATCTCTCGATCTAAACTTGCATGCTCACTAACTCCTAATCGAGATTTTACTCTACGTATTTCTTCTAGCTTTTTACAAGCATCTTTGGTTTTAAGATCGTATTCCTGCTTTGCTTTGTATTTCAAATTATCCACTCTACGTTTTTCATCCCGAATTTGTTCTTTATATTGATATGAACCTCTATACGATACTCTTCTTACAGTTTCTTCAATACTAGTCGAAATTTGTGGAAACCCTATGTCACCTGCCCTTTTAGCAAAAGCGTCTCTACCTGCAATTTTAGCTAAACGATGTGCTTTCTTAATTTTTTCAGATTCATCACTTTTACGCAATTCTTGTAATGCTTCTTGAAAATATGCACCTGCCATCACCTTAGCTTCGTTATCATCTATGTCAAGTAACCGTAATGCTAACTGATAATGTCCCATATTTGCAACTTCAACTGATTTTTGTTTTAGCACTTCGTGAAATTTTTGAACTAACCCACCATAGACTTCTTTATTGCCAGTATGTACTACATACTTCCAAGATTTTAATTCTGAATCTATTGTATCAATATCAGCCGATTGCATTCTATCTTCTACAGCTTTGTACACCGTTTCAATGACTCTAGCATTGCTCATTGTTTTGGATGATCCTGTGTTGGAACAATAACTATGTAAATTACTCTCCAGTTCCATATACAAATCGATAAGCTCTTTTCCCTGCATACCTTCTTTGAATTTGTTAAAAACATGTCTAGCATCATGTCTACTACAACCACAACCACTTCGTTGAATTCCTTTTATGGCTTCTTCTAGAGATTGTGTTTTTTGTTCAGTTTTTGTTCTGGTTTGAGGGTTATCACTAAAGATTCCTCTGAACCAATCAATTATTGTTGTCATTTTTCGTTCCTCCTAATATAATTAGTAAATGAGAGACGGATATAATAAATAATCTCCAAAATTATTCTCTTTTTGTATCTTTTTAAGTGGAAAAACCATTTTTTTCAATATAATTTTGAAAATATTACTCTAAACAGTAAAAACGAGAGGAAATATGCCAAGATACAGTCGTTAATCACTTTTGCGAGACAACACACGAAATGCTTATAAAAACAAGCACATCTTAAGCATAAATGGTGCAATATCTCATATTTGACGTGGATGGAACGATGTATAGAAAGGATAAAGTATACAATCCATCAGTTGGATCTATCCAAACTGCTCATGATTTCTTTAGATACGGTGCTCACAACGCTCTCACGCAAGGAGAAGATCCTGCTCAAGCATCAAGCCGATTAGTTTCTGAATACCAAAATGGAATTAAAAATGGAACGATTCCCACTAAGGTAGCAGGAATTGATGAATCAGTAAGGGAAGAATGGGACGCGTTGGTTGAACAATATGGTTCAAACGGAAGAGTATTTGATAATCATCATCGACTAAAAGAGCAAGGAGTACATAATTATTTACATCGTATGATTGCACAAATTGATTTCACACAAACATTAGTTAGAGATGAACAATTAAGTTCAATGTTTGAAGATTTGGTGGATAAAGGATATACACTTGGCATAGTAACATCTGAAGTACACTCAACTGTAGTTGATGTGGCAAAAACACTGGGATTTGATATGTCTCTTTTCCATATAGGCGTGGCACACCCTGAAACTTATTCCAGACAAGATGGAAGATTCTATCCAATTATGTGTCGAAATAATCATCAATCTAAACCTAGTTTGGATGGATTTGAAAAAATAATGCGTCTTACAGGATGTGATGATCCAAACGAATTTGTCTACATTGGTGATAGTATCAAAAAAGATATTATTCCTCCTCTTCGTTTGGGATGGAGCGCAATTCATGTAGTTAATGATACTAGCGATCTTGTTATGAAAGAAATAACAGTTGATAACCAAACAAAAGATTATACTCAAATTGGTTCTGTGTATCAAATTGGCGAATTATTCTAGACAACTTCTCCCACAATTGATCGAAGCATGTGAGATGTCACTTTTATCTTGATTTTTTTCTTTAATGGCAATCTTCCTTTTACGCCAATTACTAATGGATATGTTCCCATCTGTCTACAAAATGTTGTCTTTCCATCATACATTTCTGTAAAGACGTCTGTTAAAATGGTACCAATTGGAACCAATCTTTTGAGCATTTCAAAATCTATCTTTTGACGTATATCATTTCTCCATTTCCAGTAATATTGTTTGTTTTTTCTAAGATATTTTGCGCCACCATGTTTCTGCAAAAATGTATCTGGTAGAACTGCAACTTGTCTGATATTGATACGACGTAATAATAAATCCTCATCCATTATTTGTTTCAAAAATGTCATGTTTTCAACATGTGTTTGTTTTGATTCTTTAAGTAGACCAAAAATAATATTGATACCTGGTAAAAAATGATGCATGCCGTTTTTTCCTCTAGTTGCTCCGTATTTATTTATGATCTTAATTGCTTTCATGGCAATAAGTGGAGCTGTATTTAATCTATTTTCTTTAACAACAACTTTATCAAAACTCTCAACACCAAACGCTGCAATATTTCCAGGTGTACAATATTTCACAATTGCTTTAGTTATTTCTTCTCCACCTGGTTTGACAACAGAATTAGGATTTACATTATCTATATGCAATACTTCAATTTTAGGACATGTTTTTCTAATGGATTTGAGAAGTTCAATTGGTCTATCACTTGCGTAAAAATCTGCTTGTTTTCCCAATCTAAAATAACGAGCCCCTTCATTGTATAGTTCAACAACTTCAGCCAAAACATCTTTCATTGGTCTATTTACAAATCTGTTTTTAAGAGGCTCTGTACAAAATGAACATTGACCAACTTTACATCCTCTTCCTGTTTCTATTTCAATCATGCGTTTGTCTGGAATCTGTGTTAAAATCTCAGATCCAGCAATTGCAAATTGTTGCATACTTTCAAAGGGAAATTGTATATCTTCAATTTCAAAATTATGCCGTACCTTTTCTGAGAATTTTCCTCCTTCAAGCTGCGTGCCATATATTGCAGGTCCCGTAAGAATTTTTTTACAACGAACATCCTTTAGAAGAGGTACTAGTTCTTTTAGAGTGCCTGGAAGCGCAGTGAGATATTTCCCAGGTACATGAACACCAAGAATAATTATGAGGATATCTGTTTGTGGAATTATTTCAGATGCTTGATTAGTTGTACAATTATATGTAAGAATATTTGTTTTTTGTTTTACTGTAGGCTCTTTTTGAATGTCATTATATTTTTTCCACAAGCGAAGATCATCAATTGTTAAATATGTAACTTCATGGCCTTCGCTGCGTAATTTTCCATATATATATCGCGGATATGTTCCCAAATATGGGGGTACACCTAATCCTGATGCTTCATCCGTGTAACAGTCAAGTATAGTATATCTCATATAGTAAAGTTGTAAAACCGTTTTTATAAATCATATGGTTTAATATGTACACTATACTACAACAATAGTTTAAAGGAAGTAATGTATCTTGCAAATGTGATAGATGAAATATATGAACGTAATGTTCAGCTCGCGTGCTTTGGTGTTCTTGCTGCAGGAAAAACAACGTTGGCAAAAGCTGCATGTAACGAATACAAAAATATTTTACTCTCAACTCTTGATGATGTTCCAGATATAAGAAGAAGTGTAACCTTTCACAAAGAAGAATTTTTTGATCCTGTATTATTTCCTATATATTATCAAAATCCTGAACGCTACGCATTTGCGTACCAGGTATCATCCTTTGTAAACAGATTAGTACGGCACGAACAACAGATATCAATTACTCCTGGTATTAATGTCCTGGATCAACCATTTCAAGCGGATAGGTGGATCTATGGAGAAGCTAATAAAGATAATATGAAAGATGAATTTCATGTATATGAAAAATTATACAATGAAATGGGAAAACGAATTAGAGAACCTGAAGGGTATATTTATATCAGAATTCCTCATGATGCCGTTTCAATGTTGCAGCGAAGAATACAGGCTCGCGCAAGACCCGATGAGCAGCATATGGTGGAAGACTCAACGTATCTAGAGCAACTAATTACATGTAATGAGAAATTTCATGATATGAATAAAGATCGAACAATTGTTATAGATGCAACTAAAATGCGTGTTGCTGGAAATGGTGAGATTGATCATGAGTATTTAGAATCAGCAATAACGAAAGTGGGCTCCGAAATAGTATCTCGCAACTTATTTGGGTACAGGGCAAGTTATATGGATATAGCAAATGAAAATTAGTTTCTTGGCGTAAGCTTTAAAAACAACCTAGAATTCAACAGATTTACGGCCCCATAGCATAGTCTGGTAGTGCGCACGACTGATAAGATTTCCTCATGGAGATCGTGAGGTCCCGTGTTCAAATCACGGTGGGGCCACTTTTTATTTTTGGTAAATACTTTACATTTAGAATTGTTGATAGTTAATTTAGTGAGGGAAAATTGTTCACAGTTTTCTTGGAGTAGATTATTTACAAGTAAAAAAGCAGAGGGTTGTTTATTTTGAGTTTTGAATGGAAATGTTTTTAAACTATATTTACAGAAACAAATAAGTGGACCCAATAATCCCAATTCCTTCAGAAAATGCAGTTTATTCTGTAGTTGAACGTATCGCAATGTACGATTGTTTTTTTGGTTTACCCTTGGAACCAGCTATGGATGCAATCAAAGCAAGAGGATTAGAGGGACATTTGCCGGGTTGGTATGAACCTCAAACTGGTGCAATAGATAGAGAAAAACTTCAAGCAGATTTAGGTTTAGGGGGATTTTTAATTCCTCCACATACAGTAGAATATATTGAACTAGAGCAAGATGCAAACGTTCCAGTTGCAGAATTACCAACTAGCATCGGAAAATTTCTTAATGAGAAGTGCCCTAATTTAGACTTTAGTGATTCTGATTTACATCATCATTCTGTATCATGGGGTTTCAATCATTTAATTACAAAATATGCATTAAATGCAGCACCACAAGGAGACGTTACTCCGTTGATGTTTATGTATGCAAGTGCGAGTGCATATAGGGACATGGGAGGACGAGATTTCTTAATAGAACATATGGATAGAGCAATAGGGATGATTCCAGAAGAAATAAGAGATTATGAAAGAATTATTGATACACAGAGACTACAAGAATTTGAAAGATATTTAGCGCGTCTTCCAGATGTAAAGATTGCTTTAGAGTTGGGAGATTCTGCAAATGATGAACGTGTTTTTCTTTTTAAAGATGGAATCCCCGAAGGTATACGATTACCAAGTGGTGCAAGTTTAATTTAAATTTTTATTCTGTGAACAACCCTCCGTTTTTTCCCCACCACTAAATAACATTAATACAAAGGAGGTATATTGTAAACAAAGATACATTTATGTTTCTCAATAAATGCCCTATTATAAAAAATTACTAAAATTATCTTAGATATTCTAATAAAAATGTTTCAAATTTAGTATAATCAATATTTGTAACGACATCATGTTTTCTGCCTTCGCCAATAAGTGTTCTACCATCAAAACTGCAACTTAAAGTCATCTTCTCTGTTGTTAATGCCTCAGGATGAAGATGGCAAAAAGGAACATATACGTCTGATACACTAACATCTTTTGGAACTAGAGATTTTAATTCCAATGAAATTTCTTCACCATGTTTATGCCCATACTTAGGATCAGCAAAGATTTCCACTAGTTTGTAATAACCTCTCCAAAACTGTTCAGGAACAAATATGGCATCATCCGAAGTAAAGTTATCAAAAAATCTATTTTTGAAAGCTTGCACTTCTTCATATTTTTCTCGACCAATTTCATTTATACTTGATCTGGACATAGTTGATTGTTCTATTGCCTTACGTGTTGACCAAGCCCTACTATGGTGAAGTATTAATTTTGTACCAACATATCCTAAAAGCATTTCTCTTACATATTTAGCAGTAGGGTTTCCTTTTAGTTGTTCATGCACATGAAAAGGCATTCTATATCCTTGACAAACATCACCAGGAACTACAGTGATAGGTATTAAAGAGTCCATAACTATGTTTGCAGCATCTGAATCAAAACGAATGTTATGTTCCATGTCTCCATTTAATCGAAAGCCCATAATATACAATCGATCAATATTAGTTACAGCCTCTGGACGTTCTTCAATAAGTTTTGCAATATTTGTTAATGGACCAATACTAAATACAGTGTGCTTACTTTTTGAAAGATTATTTGCTAAATGTTCAACTCCAGATGGTTCTATTCCTGAGTCTTGAAGACTTTTGTACAATATATCAAAACTACCTTCGAATTCCATTCTTGCATCATCAATAAAAGAATCGTGAACTAAATTTTCTTCACAACCGCCAAATGAATAAGGCTTAACAGATGCACCAACAGGTAATGATTCACCTCGCGCAACAACAATTTCTTTTTCTGCAAGAGAAACCATATGTTTAGCTATTCTACTTCGTGAATCAACATCTCCATTGACTGTATAAATTCCTTGTAAGTTTATTTTTCTGTGATTTAACATTACAAGTAAAGAAAGTGCATCATCAACATCTGAACCAATATCTGTTAAGAGCAAGACACCCACTTTATTCACCTTGTAAGTATGTAAGAACTCTTCGAGCAATTTTAGGCATATACCTACCATTTGCTTTAAGTTTTGAATTTACTCCAATAAGTTCTAAATCATTTGGAATTAATTTTTGTTTGTAAGGAAGACCACTCTTAAGTGTAGCAACTCCGTACTTAGAATTTCTATTCCAAAATGTATTAAAATTAAGTTCTTTTTTTCCAAGACGAAATCCTTCACCGTCCATTCCTGGCCACTCACTTAAACCAAGATAACATCCCCATACATTTACTCCTTTATCTCGAAGGAATGATGCAACATCTCGAACAGTTTTTCCTGTAACCATATCTACATCTATTAGTAATACATTTTGTTTGTCAAGTAGATCTTGAAGATCATCTGATTCAATTTGAGGTTCTTTCATATTACGCCGATGATGAGAATAATCAATTGAATAAATTGGCATTCCCATTATTTCAAATATTTCCCCATAAGGAACTCCGGCATCTTTTATGGCGACTGCAGCATCATATCCCCATTCTTGTACTGAAAGAGCTGCATCAGCATGAGCAATTAAGGAGGCATCTAAGTATTTATATGCATTCTTTTCACTAGCCCAATAGTTCAATAGTTTTCTTTCTACCAAATGAACATACTCTTCTTTATCTAAAGGATTTTGAAGAAGTTGATCTATGTTAGTTCTAGAAGAAAATCTTTGTGCAGACCTTGTTATTTCTGAAAAACCAATAGCTTCGTGTGGCTCATGGTGTACCAACATTTGACATAATCCCATTTGCATAATATGATTTTAGATCCGGTTTTTATAAACTTTGTCCCTTGATAGTGAAAAAAGTATTTATTAAGAAAATTATACCATTACTCTTATAAAACAATCTCAAACCAAGCATAACATGTTTAGAAAATATTCGAGAATACAGGACGTTATGGACTCTGAGGGAAGAGATCTGTTATGTGATACTCTAAATTCAACACCTCTTTATGTAGCAACTGCGCGGGCGTGTCGCGCAAGAGAAATTGGTGTAATTGTTCTAAGTGAAACAGGAAGAGAAACAGCCAGATATGTATCCTTAAATAATAGTGCAGGATATGTAGAAACCATTGAACAAGGATTTAACATTAATTCTCCTGATGTAACAGTTAAAGTCAAAGATCAAACATTAATAGATATATTACATGAGATAGAATATTTACAAGATAATCCTTTACATGCATTTACAAAATATGTAACTGACTTTAGACCTGCACGCCCAATTAAAGATTCAATTCAATTGGTGAAAATAGCACGTAATTTTGCAAGTAACCTTTATTCTTTATCTAAAGCGTATTTAGAACAACGTGCTACGTAAAAGAGATATTGGATTACCCAATTAACTTCAGAATATAGATCTGTGTCCATAAATCTTTAAATAACATATCGCCACCGATAAAATAAAAAATACTACTCTTGAGGAGGTGTCTATAATGATAAAAAAAGTTTTGATGATAATAACATTTTTGGCTGTAATTCTAGTTGCGGGTTGCGTTGACTACAAGCAAGCGCCTACGGCAGATGCAGGTGCAAATGCAGCTGCAGCAGATACTGCAGGACAAGATGCAGCGATATTGGAAGAAATTAAGAAATTAGAAGAAGAGCTTGCAGCTGAAGACGCAAAGGCAGGTGATGATACTGCTGCAAAAGATGATATAAAAGCAGATGAGAAAAAAGATGCAATTACAGGTGCAGCTACGGCAGATAATACCGACTCAGTAGAAGACAAAGATGTTGTTGAAAAAACTGTTGAAGCTCCTAAAAATGATCAATCAAGTGATATGAAAGTAATCACAGTTAAGGAAAATCAGGTTGTAAAACTAAAAACAAAAGTTGAAGATCCCGATAACGATCCAGTTACATATAAGTACAGTAAGCCTCTTAGCGAAGATGGAATGTGGACAACAAAGTATGGTGATGCTGGTGAATACATTGTTACTCTTACTGCAACAGATGGAAGATTAACAACTGAGCAAAAAATTAAAATTGTTGTTGAGCGGGTTAATGTACCTCCTGTAATTGAACTTACAAAAGATATCAATGTTAACGAAGGTCAATCAGTTCAATTTGAACCTAAAGTGAGTGATCCTAACAATGATGCAGTAACGGTTGAAGTGTCTGAACCACTTAAATCAGGTTCATTTGCAACAGATCATACTAGCTCTGGTGAATACACAATTAAAGTAACCGCAAGCGATGGTGAATTAACATCAGAACAAGTATTTACTCTAACTGTTAAAGATGTGAATATGAAACCAGTCATTGAGGGTGTTGAAGATCTTGTTGTCTCTGAGGGTGATAAAGTTACAATTTCACCAAAAGTATCTGATTTGGATGCTGAAGATGCACTTAGTGTAAGCATAAGTGATCCAGTTGGTTCAGATGGTGTATGGCAGACAACATACACAGATAATGGTGAATACAGTGTTTTAGTCTCAGTTGATGATGGTAAAGAAACGGTAACTAAAAAAATCAAGTTAACTGTGAAAGATGTCAACAAAGCACCACAAATCATAGATGTAGATCTCTCCTAGAGATCACTTCTTTTTTTTCTTTTTTACTATGAAGCGAAAAACTATTTTGCTCTGTACTTTCGTATTAATCTCTCTTCTACTAGTACAGCTATTAGTTGGTGCAACAAAAGAATTTCGTGTTGAAGAAACTGAATTTGTTAAAATCTCAGTTGACGCAGTTGATGAAGATAATGATAGTATAACAATAAAATATTTTCCTCCATTAGATGCAGCTGGTGAATGGCAAACTTCATATGGTGATGCGGGTGAGTATAGTACTAAAATAGAAGTAAGCGATGGTAAAGATACGAGTGTAGAAGAGTTCCATATTATTGTTAAGAATAAAAATCAACAACCATATTTAGCTAAAAATACAGTTAAATTTGAAGAAGGAGAATTAATCGATTTATCTACTCTTTTCAAAGATGAAGATGGTGATGTACTTGAAGTAACATATTCTTCTCCATTTGATACTAAAGGAACATGGACACCATCTTATGATGATGCAGGAGAATTTGTAACGACAGTGACGGCAAGCGATGGAGAACTTAGTTTGACAAAAAAGATTTCAGTGATTGTTACAAATGCCAATCAGCCTCCAGTTCTTTCTTCTGTATTTTCAACAGATGAAACTTTATCGTATACAGAAGGAAAAAGTGTAGATGTGTGGGTTGAAGCGACAGATCCTGATGGAAATTCAAGTGTTGAATATGAATGGATTTTAGATGGAAAAATAATTTCACGTAAAAATAAAGAAACGATCGATTTTAATTATGAGGATAGTGGCAAACACACGTTAATACTTAATGTAGATGATGACGAAGATACCACAACCCAAATGTGGCAAATTGATGTACAAAATTCCAATAGAAAACCACAATTTGAAAATTCATATTATACAATAAAGGAGGGTGAAGTTCTCAAAATAAATGTCTCAGAAGAAGATTTAGATGGAGATGAACTTACATATACATTCCCTACTCCATTAACAAAAAATGGTGAGTGGAAGACAAATTTTAATGATGCAGGAACATATACGTATACAGTTACTGGTTCAGACAAAGATCTTTCGTCATCGTTTGAAGTTAAAGTTGAAGTGGAAAATGTTGATAGATCACCTATTCTTTCATTGCCTGCAAGGATGTATATAAATGAAGGAGACACACGGAATTTAGAGATTAATGTAAGTGATCCAGATCAAGATATAGTGTCTTTACGATTAGTAAATGCGCCTCGTGGCATTTCCCTTGAAGGAAAAAGTTTAAGATACGAGGTACCGTATGATACGGTTGCTCGTAGAGGTGGTGCTATTAGTAATTTCCTAAATACGCTTCGTGTTGAGCGATTCTTCCTCAAAGAGCGCGATTTTGCAGTAGATATAGAAGCGTGCGCAAAAGACCTTTGCACACAATCAACAATGATTGCAACTGTGTACAATGTAAACAGGGGACCTGAATATACTAATTTTAAACATCCTCCAATTCGCGAATTAGATTTGGTGAATTTGCCATACCACATTAAAGCGGAAGATCCAGATGGAGATATTGTGCATTATTCTTATACTAATCCTGCAAGTACACGTAAAGGAACATGGCAAACAGATTATGAAAGCGAGGGTAACACAACGATTTATATTACAGCAACTGATGGAACAATTGGCAATACGCGACCCCTTACAATTACCGTTTTGAAAAACAATAGGGCTCCAAGTATTAGTGTGCAGCATGATGAAATTGTTGTCAATGAAGGAAACGAATTTTCTTTTTTGGTGAGTGCCACAGATCCAGATAATGATGATTTAGTTATTGCACTAGATAATCCTCCAAAGGGGAGTTCATTTTCTGAAGAAAGATTTTCATGGACTCCCCCATATTCTACTGTACTTAATAAGAGTGATAGTATTCGCAACAATGTAGTTAGCGGATCAATGTATCTAAATAAAAAACTAAGTACTGAAAAATCAGTTATTTGGTTAACATTTAATGTAACAGATGGAGAAGTGAGTACCATTCATCCAGTAAAAATCGTTGTAAAGAATGTAAATCAAGCGCCAGTCGTGAAAGATTTCTCACCATTAAAAGATATTAGTGTACATGTTAATGAACCTGCACTTTTTAGCGTTCTACCAAATGATCCTGATGGAGATGACGTTGAAATATCTTGGCATTTTGGTTTACGTGAATCATCGATTGTAGGACCAAGTGCTATTGAGCGAGTATACGTAGCTCCTGGTGTTAAAACTGTTACGGCAAAAATAACAGATGGAAGACATACAACAACTAAGACATGGAGAGTTTTGGTAACAGATCAAATATACCAAGAACCATCCTTAGATGTATCAACCTACAAAGTATATGTTATTGATACATAATATACTAATTCTAAAGATTTTTAAAGTGCAAGAAAATAGGTAATAATAATGAAAAGTATTAACCAAGAAGTTGCGCAAATATTGGATAAACACATATCTATTCAGAAATGTCTTAAACGAGGGATCATTAATTCAAGAGCTCTTGCTCGTTTTATTATTACTGAATATCAGCTAAGTCATACGACTGATGCTATAATAAGTGCGATTAGAAGGTACGATATTGATTCTTCACCGACAATCGACGTTAAGGATAATGAAGAATTATTTTCAAATATGATTCTTTCAACAAAAGATAATGTAGCAAAGATCGTAGTTAAAGATAGTTGTTTTAAAATTATTTGTAAGGATTTTCTTGGTGAGAGTATCCTTAAAGAGAATTGTAGATTGATCAAATCAAAAGAAACAGTTACAATTATAGTAAATGAGAAAGGGTTTGATGGGAAAATTAAATTGTTTAACAAAGAAGATGTAATAGGCACGCAAAAGAACCTCTCCGAGATTAGGTTACATTTTCATAAGGATATTAGTAGTGCCAAAGGGGTTGTTGCTCGGCTATCTGGAGAGTTGGCAGTTCATGACATTAATGTTGAGTATGTCGTGTATAGCATGCCAGATTTATTATTGTATGTTAAAGAAAAAGATTTAGTGCAAGCGCATGATGTGTTAAGACAGATTAAGAAATAAAAAGAAGCGTTATTTTTTCAAATTACTAAGCATTACATGTTTAACATTTTCAACTAATTCCGAGGGAAAATATTCCGTTAAACCGTTTGCATTATCTTGATTTTCAAGTGCTCGTTGGAGCATGATTTTTACGGGTGTAGATCCTAAAAATTCGCATGTTGCCCCAACTCTTTGGGAGAATTTTATTAATTCTTCATTTTCCCAAAAGGAGGTATCATGATGTTTAGGTGGAGAAATGTCAAATCCATTTTCGTTTGCAAAGACTACTCCTGTTGAAATATCTCCTAACATACTCGCTCGAAGAGCAGTAAAATATTCAGCTTCAAACCAAGGTATCTTTGAGGTTCCAAGGGATAGAGTTTCATTTTGCAATTTATTGAAATTTAGATGAGAGGCGTTAAGAAAATAAAATCCAGAAGTACTTTCCCCATAGTGTGCATAAGCGGGATGTAAGGATACTGTTTGTTTTGAAATTTCATCTAGGGCCAATCTTTCTGAACCCCCCATTGCTATACTGTTATATAATTCATGAATTATACGAAAATCATTAGCATGAGACGTTTGCCCTAAAACAACAGGAACATTTCTTGTACCATTAGCATACAAAGTACCATCTTTTGCTATTTTTTGTGCCATCTCATCAATAGCCAATACACTTTCTACAGATCCAATAGGATATTGATCTAAACAGCAAATACTTGTTATTGGTATTTGAGTACGACCTACATACGATCGCTCAAATAAAGCAGATTGAAATTTATCACGAGCATTACGGCTTGAATCATTGCTATAAGGGATATCATGTGTTTCAAGCAACATAATGCCAGAAAGAATATTTTTCTCAATTCCCAACTTTTGAAAGTTTTTAAGATTAATAGAAAAATCTCCCCTCAAAGAAAGGGATACATTTTTTGTCTTTGCAATGTCATAACCAGTAATTAGATCTTCTACGTATGTCAAAAAATTGGAAGCTGATTCCTGAGTAGGTGCCACATATGATCGTTTTGTTAATAGTAAATGATAAGACATGAATTCACCCGAGAGTGACATCTTATAAAGATTTAGAAACTATGATCTCAGTATGAATAATATGGATGAATATCATATTGATATGTCACATCTTTAATTTTTGGAGTTGTACACATTAAATTATGTTCTTTTCGTAAATCCATCAAACCAGCGCGGTGCGCAAATAAAGATCCAAGACTATATGAGACTGTTATGTAATCCTCAAAGTCATTTTCTTTTTGAACAAGCGATACCGCAAGACGAGATAAATAGGAAATTTCACTCTCGCTCGTTCCAACATAGACAAATCCCATTAATTGTGGCGCGTAATACTCATTTTCTTTGTAATGATTTAAACTTAATCTTCGTTGTACAAAAAAGTGGGAAACAGTTTTTTCAAGAGGTATTGGTGGATCCTTCATTGGCTTACTTTTACCAAACTTATATTGATGCATATCTTTTTGAAATCGCCAGTATTCAAGTTCATCCACTCTACATTTATAGCCAACTTGATCTTTTGTGATGGTTAAACCTTCTGGTAACATAATCAAGGGAACATTCTCGTTGTCTTGTGTATACCACTGTGAAGATTTTTGTAAAGGTTCAGTTACTACGTCTTTTACTTTTAATTCAAGCCCCATAGTATATACTAGAGTAGCCACATTATAAAGTCAGTGACGTGTTTGGGATAATTCAAACATACAAAGACCAAAATTCATCTATATTGACATAAGTAATTTAAATGAGATTACGCTTGAGATGTTATGGATCCCACTATAGAATTAGCACTTGAGACAATCCAGATGAATAAGCAGGCAATAGTATTTTGCTCGTCACGCGCAAGTGCCGAAAAAACCGCTCTTGATATTGCAAAATGTACTAATATGAGATTGCCAATTCACAAGGACAAAGTTCTTTCAGTTTTACCTCATCCAACATCTCAATGCGAAAAATTAGGTAGAGTGATTAATAGAGGAGTGGCATTTCACCACTCGGGTCTTATTAACAAACAAAAAGATATTATTGAAGAGGGATTTAAGAATAAGGAAATAAAAATTGTATGTGCAACCCCTACCCTTGCCGCAGGATTAAGTTTGCCAGCATACCGAGTGATATTAAAATCTTTAAAGCGCTATTCAGGTAAATGGGGAATGGATTGGATTCCTGTTTTAGAGTATAAACAAATGGCTGGTCGAGCAGGAAGACCAGAGTATGAAAATATTGGTGAAGCTATTTCTATTGCAAAAACAGAGCCAGAAAAAGATGAAATTCATGAAAGATTCGTATTGGGAAAACCTGAAGAGATTTATTCAAAACTTGCCGTCGAACCAGTTCTTAGAACGTATTTGTTATCCTTAATTGCATCTGGAATAATTAGAGATGAACAATCAATGAAAGATTTTTTTTCAAAAACATTTTGGGCACATCAATTTCAAGATATGCCTAAGTTATTAATGATAATGGATAAGATGCTTGGTTTATTATCATCATGGAATTTTATCACGTTGGAAGGTGGAAGTAAGGGTGATTTTGTACGTGCTGCTGATTTACAAAAAGACACAAATAGGCAAATGCGGCCAACACCAATAGGTAAACGAATATCTGAATTATATCTAGATCCACTTACTGCAAAACATTTGTTAGATGGAATTACTAAATCAAAAGAAAAGGAGATAACTGTTTTTTCATGGCTGCAAATGATTTCGCATACCTTAGAAATGAGACCTCTACTTCGAATAAGGAAAAGTGAAGAACAAAAAGTACAAGACGCATTCATGAAGCGCTATGAATTTCTTTTAGAAGATGAACCAAGTGCATTTGATCAAGAATATGTTGATTTTATTAATTCAGTTAAAACAGCTCTTTATTTTGAGAATTGGATTGATGAAAAAGATGAGAAGTTTTTATTGGAAACTTTTGGAATAAGGCCAGGTGAAATTAGAGCAAAAAATGATTCTGCTGATTGGTTATTATATAGTTGTGTTGAATTGGCAAAATGTATAGAGGATAAAAATGCAGTACGTGATTTAACTAAGCTTAGAACTCGCATCAAATACGGTGTTAAAGAAGAAATTATGAATTTATTACAAATAAAAGGGATTGGGCGTGTTCGCGCGAGAAAATTATTTTCAAATGGGGTTAAAGGGATTGGAGATTTAAAGAAAGCAGATATTGCTACATTAACACAATTACTTGGCACTAAGAATGCACAGAATGTAAAAAAACAAATGGGCCAAGAGATAGAGATTGTTCCTGAGAGGAAGAGGAAAGGACAAATGAGTTTGGGTAAATGGTAAGAACATATTTATACTAGAGCAGCTTTTGCATTCTAATGGAAAAAAAGGTAACGAAGGGGTTAAGAGTTTGGTTCATAATTCATTTTGTAATTGATATAGCATTTGCGATTCCATTATTTGTTGCTCCTAGTTGGGTATTAGGATTTTTTGGTATTGAAGTTTCAGTTGTAT
>CAYOOY010000008.1:33009-38190 GCA_964405725.1 uncultured Methanosarcinales archaeon
CACTTATAGGTATTGGTGGAGTTAGTTTTCTTTCTTACAAGCGATCGGTTGAATCGTATAAAACCATGTTGGAGCTGAAATTATTGTGGAGTGCTGCTGCAATGATTGGATTTGTGTGGTCTTTTTTTGAAGGGGCATCAGAGAATGTATGGATTCTATTTGGATTGTTTTTGGTATTCTTTTTGGTATGGTTATATTGGTATAGAAAATTAACTAAGAAAGAATTAAAGAATGAAATATAATATTACAGGCAAGATCAAACAGCCCATCAGATGGTTTTTTCCAATGCCGAATTTAGTGGCACTTAGACCAATAGATGTTGCAGTAATTAATATCATTAATCCATATATGCCATCAAAATAACATGTAAGAAGTGTGATAAATCCGATGATACAAAGAGAAATAATTTTATAATTGACTTTTACAATATATTTGGCAAATTGTTTGGATAAAAAAATCGCAAGTAATGTGGCAACCCCCCCAACGATTAATGCGACAGATAAAAACAAAAATACGTGTTCTAATGTTACTTCACCAATAAGAGTTCGCACCACTACGATTGCACCGTTACGTGCTTTTTCAAGAATATGAACTGTTGCAATTGAGAGTAGAAAATTTGCAGTGTTTATACCTCCCACTAGCGTTAAGAATCCTTCATCACCGATATCACCTACAATATTGGTTGCAACTATTGCTGCTTGTGATGATCCAAATCCTGGCAAGAACGCTGCAATAAAACCGACACCTGTTGCAGCACCAAGTGCTTTTTGTAAATTAGTTTTGGTTAGTGTAAGTAAGGATGAAGGTTGTTGATTAGGAATTGAAGAATTCTGAGCTAAACTATCTAAGATGATTGATACACCAAAAAGCCCCGAGAGCAATGGAAATAAAGGTTGTGATAACGTTGGGATACCAAATACAAGTAGTCCTAAAGATCCTGATATTAAAAAAAATGCTAAACTTTTGATTCGTTTTCCTTTATCCTTTAATACCATATAACTCATAATTATTATTAATAGAATGCCAATTGAATCACGCAATATTGGATATATTATTTTCATACCATGCATAAATAATGGAAAAAAGATAATGCCTAAAAGAAGAGTACCTAAAGATCCAATTACGGTGTATAATATTGCTGAGTGGCCCATACCTTGATGAAGTAATCTATGACCTGGAAGAACATTTAATTCTTGTCCTGCATCTGGTGCTCCTAAATAAATTGAAGGGATTGAATCTAAAAAGGAGTGCGTAATTGATAATGATATTATATAGACAAGTAAAGATGTAATTCCAGTAAATGGAAGTAGAAGAGGAGAAAATGATAGAAGTAACACAGATATTAGGTTTACATGTATGCCAGGGATGAGTCCTGTAATGATGCCACTAAGAACGCCACACAAAATTGCTATTAACACATCCAGCATTCTGAGATAAAGTAATGAGATTATTTAAAACCAGCGCCATAAACATTTATATAGCAATACTTATTATCTAAGAGTACAAAAAGATGGCAGGTGTTACGGGAAATTTATTTTTAGAAGTAGGTTTAGTTGTTATTATTGCTGCCTTTGCCGCATATACATTACGATTATTCAAACAACCACAAATTTTAGCATATGTTTTAGTAGGAGTATTATTAACACCTGTTCTTGGAATTGTCACAGATACGGGCGTTGTTGAATCTATGTCAGCAATAGGAATTGCATTTCTTCTCTTTATTGTTGGAATGGAAATGGATCTAAGTAGTCTGAAAAATGTTGCTCTTGTCTCCACACTAGGAGGAGTTTTTCAAGTAGTATTAGTATTTGTCACAGGATATGTGACCGCATTATTTTTAGGATTTCTAAGTTTGGAAGCTGCCTATATTGGCTTATTTATTGCGTTTTCATCAACGATGGTTGTAATGAAATTAATCTCAGATAAGCGAGAGTTACATACACTGCATGGAAGATTAGCAATAGGAATCTTATTGACACAAGATATCATTGCCATTCTAGCGTTGTCAGTTCTTACGACAACAGATGGATTTAGTGCATCGATCTTTGGGATTGCCCTTCTTAAGTTTGCCTTGATTTTTGGCATTGCTTTTTTTGCGAGCAAATTTATTTTTCCAACAATGTTTAAATTTGCTGCAAAAAATCAAGAACTCCTCTTAATTTGTTCACTTGCTGTGTGTTTTATCTTTTCAATACTTGCTCTTAAAATAGGTATAGTTATTGTATATATACTTAAATCCATTTTTTGGAGAGCTGAACTTTCGCCAGCGTTACTTGAGAGTGTTAAAAGTGGATTTTCAATTGCCATTGGCGCGTTCGTCGCTGGAATTGCTCTTGGTAACTTAGATTATAGTCACGATATAATTGGAAAAATTAAAAGTCTTAAAGATTTCTTTTCACTTCTATTTTTTGTATCATTAGGAATGGCAATATCAGTAAGTGTGATTAAAGAGATGTGGTTAGAGATAACAATTTTATTATTGGTTGTAATGTTGATTAAACCATTCATAATCATGTTGATTTGTACATTATTTAGATACACAAAAAGACCATCTTTTTTAACAGCTAACTCGTTAGCCCAAATAGGAGAATTTTCGTTAATTCTAGCGGCACAGGGGTTACTCCTTGGCCACATCTCACAAGAACTTTTTTCACTTACAATTGTAATCACCCTTGCTTCAATTACGTTAACATCCTACTATATAGAGTACAATGAATTTTTCTACAAATTATTAAAAAAACCACTTTCTTTATTTGACAAGTTCAACACGGAGGGCCTTGAGTATCTTCCTCAAAAAACAAGTGCAAGTGTTATTTTGTGCGGACATAATAGAATTGGGTATAGTATTCTTTCTGATTTGCGTCATATACGAAAAAAGGTATTAGTTGTTGATTATAATCCAGAAATAATTTCAATGATGGTGGAGAAGGGTTACCATTGCTTGTATGGAGATGCGACAGATGAAGAGATAATAGAAAAAATGAATCTTAACAAGGTAAGTTTGTTCATATCAACAATTCCTGAAACAGATGACAACATATTATTGCTACGAAAAATACGTGCTGTAAATAAACGAGCAAAAGTGATAATTGCTGCAAACGATATTGAAGAAGCTCTTCATTTGTATAAACAAGGTGCTAGTTACGTTATATTACCACACTTTTTGGGTGGAGAACATGTCTCTAGCTTAATTACAGATGTTAGAAGAAAGAAAATTGATCTACGAGTGCATAGGGAAGACCATATAGAGCATCTTGAAGAACGAAAGGATGCCGGCCATAAACATCCTAAGCACCATTGATTATAGAAAAAACTCAGAGAAAGGTTAATAAACTACATCTCGTGTTTTGAGCATATGAATTTTCAATACATTACACCGATACCTAGTGCACAGAGTTTGCTAGATCATGCATTCAAAAAAGCAAGGGAAAAAGGTGCAAGCAAAAAACTTCACGGTGAATGGTTTGAAAAAATTCAAAAGAAAGAAACTCTCAAAATTGATATAATCAAAGATCAGTTGGAAATTAAAATTGCTAAAATAATGGATTTATTTCCATCTACTCTATCACTTCCTCCTTTTTATGTGAAGTTAATGAAATTTACTATTGATATTGGTGAATACAAAAAATCCCTCTCAATTTTAAAATGGGGTATTAAACAATTACGATCATTGCAACGAACATATTCAAGAGCTATTTCTAAGGCAGAAAACAGAGATGCAATAAAACGATACTCAAAAGAATTTTATGGGAGGGTATCTTCAATTATGAAGCAGTTAGAAAAGCCAATGAAATTTTTAAGCCATTGCCGCCAGGTGTTTCGAACATATCCAGATATTAAGGATGAATTTACAATAGTGATATATGGATTTCCAAATGTAGGAAAAACGACATTATTAAACAAGATTTCTGGAACTAAAGCCGAAGTAGATTCATACGCGTTTACCACTAAATCTATCAATGCAGGATACACAAAAACCAAAGGCCATACAATTCAAGTCCTTGATGTTCCTGGAACTTTAGCTAGAGATAAAGTGAATGATATAGAAAGGCAAGCCCAATTGGTATTAGACATGGTAGCTGATGTGGTGGTGTACGTGTATGATCTAACAGAATTTTGTGGATATAGCCTACAAGATCAGCAACGATTACATCAAGAAGTCACAAAATCAGGAAAACCCGTATTTGTATTCTTGAGTAAACAAGATTTGTTCAAAAAAGAGGGAATCACAACAAAAGGAGTGGAGCATAGTTCACTGACTGCTATTAAAAGTGAGATCTTTACAATGATTCAAGAAGAAATGAAGAAAGAAATGAAAAATAAAGAGTAATTATTGGAAGAAAACTCTTTTTTGTTTTTTATAGTTTCATAATTGTTCAAGTGAACAAACAGACATGAAAACACATAGGGACATGAACAATTGACCAATTAGGAATATTTATAAAGAACAATGTTCTACCATTAGATGAATGAATATTAAAGAGGAGAAATTAGCTCGAGCAATTAGTGCATATTCTAGACGGCAGATTCTACGATTATTGGTTAATAAAGAGATGACTGTCCAGCAAATTGCGATTAAATCTGAATTGTCAATGTCGCTCACGTCAAGGCATTTGACACTCCTTTATGATTTAGGATTTGTCTCAGTACGTAAAAAATCACCGTACAAATACTATTCATTGAAAATACAAAAAATTACAGACCTACTTAACGCGTATGATCTGGTACTAAAAAAACTATGAGGGGAAAAAATGGGAAAAACAACTGCAAAGAGAAAAAGAAGGAATAAATTACAAAAAAATGTACAAAACACAAGAAGAAATACAAGTACAGACACTCATATTTTTACGATTTCAATGCTTGTGCTAGTCGTAAGCCTCTTTGCCTATTCATTTAATGTTCCCGTTATAAATGTTTTAGGTAGTATACATGCTGATTCGTGGTTATCTTCGGGATCGTCGAATTTGGTTACGGGGGCAGTTACTGGCATGCCAGTAGGTGGAATAGGAGTGATGGCTGAAGCAGACTTGAATGCAAGTTGGAATATATCTATGCAAGATAATTATTATGCATGGTTTGTTGCCAATGATAGTGATGGCAATATATATGTTGCAGGGGAAGGGATTGATGTTTTTGAAGATGGGACTCAAAATGATATATTTATTCTCCATTGCAGTTCAT
>CAYOOY010000009.1:0-26364 GCA_964405725.1 uncultured Methanosarcinales archaeon
ATTTATAAAGTTTGTAATCCTTCATAGGGATATGACTCTAGATGACAGAACAATTGAATTACTTAAGGCAGAACAGAAAAGAATTAAAAAACAAAGAGTAAATTTGGCGGGAATTTCTTTTAATTCTCCATTCAATTATACATCAAAGGGTGAGTTAATGCATTCGTGTCTCGAGTTAGGTGCCGGTGAAGCTTATGATTTACATCTAAATGAAATTAATACAAATGATCCTTTCATACACCTTAATGAAAGTGACTTGAGATCACTAGAACTAACGAGGGCTCAACAAACATATTTGACTGATAATGAAAGTCTTATAATTTGGGCGAGTAATATACCTCACGAAGATCTAAAAATGAGTCAGTCTGTTAATGAAGGATTACATTCTCATGTGTTTGATGAAGGAAGCGGACAATGGAGTTATCAGGGCTTAGTTAGTAAAGCCACTAGATCAAAAGTGCGAGAAGAAGTATACAACCGTCCACTTATTGAAGTATGCCAGGACAAGGACTTAACGATAAATGATCTAACTGCATTAAGAAAATATGCTAAAAGAATATGTAATCAACAACATCCTGTATTTGGAAGAATTCCAAACCCGGGAATGTTTGCTGTATATTATCTTACAACTGCCGTTGCAATAAATAGGTTTGGAAATAGTTTATCATCTCTATCTGACAGAAGATTGGAAAAAAATATTTCGAGTTATGCCAATGAAGATTATCTACTGCCATTTTTTAAAGAAATTTTACTCGAAGCTGCAAATAAATTAAAGGCGCCAAAATAAATTGCTTTTTGGGTTACTTATTTCTCCTATCTAAAAAAATTAAAATTTTAATACATACTTAAAAGTTTTATTTCCAATACACCTCTCTTCTCTCTTCCTCTACAAACGTCACACTTTATACAAAACATGACGTTAAACGTTACAAAAAGTACTTAAAACGTAACATTTAAATAAAGTGTTACATTTCTTTAGCCAATGGTGGATTTGGTTAAAAAAAGAGGGCATTCTCGTTCGCAATTTCATCTTTCTGAAGACCAAATAAAACATTTGATAAAACACACGGAAAAATTACGCGACAAAGTAATAATTAAACTTTTAGCATATTGTGGTTTGCGAAGATTTGAAGTTTCAAAAATTATGGTTGAAGATATTGATTGGAAACAACAAAAAATTTTGATTCTTGGTAAAAAAAATATCGAACGCCTTGCCACCATTTTTTCTGATCAATTAATGGAAGATCTCAAATTATATCATCGCTATGTTTTGAACAATATTACGAAGGGTCCTTTATTTCCTCCCGTTAGTGGCCTTAATGAAAATGATCATATTTCTCCTACACAAATTAATAGGATTGTTGCAAGAGCAGGAAAACGTGCTCAATTAGATAACCCTATTCCTGAATTAAAAAATATCAATCCTCATATATTGCGGCATAGTTGTGCTCGAATTCTTAAGGATCGCGGCCTATCATTAGAGGTTGTACAAAAAGTATTGGGACATTTATCCTATAAAACGACCATGGATTTATATGGGACTAAGTCAATATCTGAAATGGATGACGAGCTAAAAGAAAAAGTTGGCAATGTTTTCGGGTAGTTCATTCTAAAAATCAACAACTTATCTTAAATATAGAATGTATAAAAGTATTAAGTATTGATTGGATTATTGTTATCTATAAAAAAACGAAAAATAGCTCGAAAGTAGAAATAAAATAAATCACCAATACTTAAAAGTTATATTCCTAAAAGATCACAATAATTTCTTCAAAAATAATAAAAAAAAATAAACTAACCTACATAACTTAATCGATCTTCGTGTGCTTGTTGCCCTTGCACAGCCTTTTGACCTTTCTTCATTATGTCTTTAAGCTTTTTCTCAAACATCTTAGCTTGCTTAAGTAATGGTGCTGGATCAATCTTTAATCCGGTGTATGCATCTAATGCTTCAATTACCTTAGCAGCAGCGTTACTATCGGGCATTCTACCTTGCGCTTCAGCAAATAATGCTGTAACTGGCGTAGAAACATTTTTAGCAAGTAACGCGCCTGTAACACCAACAATAATGCCTTCCATTAACGGATTAGCCTTACCTTCAAGTTTTTTACCAGCTTGTTTGTTTGTAGAATAATAAAAAACACGTGACGTACTTTGGTTAGGTGATCCAACTCCTTCAAGTGATATTATTTCTTTAGCATTAACAGCTTTAGCTAATTCAGAAATAACTCCTGCTAATTTCCACCCTAAATTTTGCCCAACATTTAGTGCATGTACGATAATGAGGTTATACCTTTTATTATAATGTACTGATATGGGTTCAACAATTTGATTTTGATGTATAGCAATCATTGCAGGCATTTCATCTACTTCAACAATCCCAATCTTCTCTGTTTCTAATCTATCTAGTAAAAATTCTGTTGTTATTGTTCCAATTAATCCAAATCCTGGAAACCCTTCAATTATTGTTGCACCTTTCGGTTTTTTTTTAAGAATTAATCTCATGAATATCACCTTTTCTTTTTTTATTGGTGAATATGAGAATGTATATAAGTATTGTGGTTTGTCTAATTTCTAAATTGTCTAATTCTTTTCCCGATATCTTTTTAAACACACTATGTTTCCTCGAGGATACAGCGAGGTGGAGCAGTTAGGAGTGCTCGCTGGGCTCATAACCCAGAGGTCAGAGGTTCAAATCCTCTCTTCGCTATTTCCCTCCTTAGTTCAGTGGCTAGAACGCTCGACTGTAGAAATTGTGTGACTATGTCAACCGACAATGGATGAAACACAATCAGTCCTGTAGTCATCGAGAGGTCCCCGGTTCAAATTGGCACGAAGTGACAATTTGCCACGAACGAAGCGTAAGTGAAGTGACTCGGCAAAATACGATTTCAGTGCTATGAAAGTCCGGGAGGAGGGACTTTTTTTATTAACATAAAATATATTCTTTTAGATATGAATGTTTAAATAGGGGTTGTTTCTATAAATTATATGGCTGATCCGTTTAATGTGTATCATGTAAACTCACCCATTACTTTAGTTCATGGGTATGACAATAATGAGCAACCACATAATTTTGTTATTGACGTAGATTCACGAGTAATAAAATCATATGGTATGGATCCTCCATCTAGGCTTACCTTATGGTCATTAGATAAAGCAGATTTAGAAAATACTCAAATTGCCATTGGAAAAAAATTTGTTGAAATAGATCTTGATGTTTCAAATGCGAATATTCTTCACCCATATACCGCATCTGAATTTCATACTATATCTCCTATAATCCTTGCTCAATCAATGCTATATCAATCTCAATTGCATGACCAATATCAAAAAGAGTGTGAACTTGCTACTATGTCCACTTCATATAGGTATGGGAGGATTAATACCTTATTTGGTACATTACCTTCAAAAGAAAAAAGTAGTGATTTCGACGAAGAAGAACGAGTTATATTACTTAAAGCATTAAATGGCATTCAAAAAATTAATCACAAACGCATACTTGAGATTCCATCTCCTCCAACTTTAGGTGATATTATTTATTCTATGTTAGTAAATAATGAATCTTGAAACTATACTTGAAAACATAGAACAAAATTATTGTTACAAATCAAATTCTGAAATAGAAGTCTTTAAACAAAGTGCACGAATTCAACATGCAGCCTACACAGAATTCAAAAATGGAGCAGGAATAAGCCCAACTGCACGTAAATATGGTATAAACAAAGCAACAGTTCATGGTTGGAAAATTAATAAACCGCGTATTCTTGGTCAAAATCAAGTCTCTTATCTTCCGCATACTGATGAAGAAAAATTAGATTTTGCCTATGTTCTTGGCGCATTTTCACGTAAATATAGTCCGGGATTAAACAAATTTTCTGCATTTGTTAGGCAAATCCATCCAGAACTTCCAAGAGAGAGATTTAGACAAGCACTTAGTAATTGCATTAAAGAAGAAGTTACAGTACGAAAGGGTAATAGTGTTGGTACATCAAATAGACGATTTTATTCTCTATTGGAATATATTCTAACTAATAAAAGTAGTGAATATATCTCAAATGATACCCTACGAACTGAATTTGTCAAAGGATATGTTAATACTTCAGCTACCACTGTAACAAAATATGTATCTGAAAAAAAAGTTAATATTGGGTACGTCTTTACCAATACAAACCCTCTTACTCTTAAATTATTAGCTTCCTGTTTTTTAGAGCTTGATATTTATCCTAAATTATTGAAAGATAAATTATACATACGAGGAGATTCACTTAGGAATTTTCATGAGCAACAATTAGATTCTAATCCAGACAATGTAAATTGGCTAAACACATATTTTGAAGGAAGAGCACGAAAAAAATATACAATCGATACATATTATGCTATTCGTCGTCGTGCTCGTAATAACCCTACCATCTGTCCTATTAAGTTAAAAAAAGAATTTGGTATTGAAAATACACGTACTGTTAAAGGATGGATACGTGATTATATCTCAAACATAGAAGGGCCATTACGATTACAAGAAGCTCGTAAATATGAACGATTATTAGATTTTCTTTCGTTACCAAATGTACACATGTCACGTAGTTTGGTGTACAGAAATAACAAGGCATTCTACCCAATTGATGGAGAAATTAATTTGATATTTGATGATCTAGAAAATGCCCAACCTAAAATGTTTCGTAAATATGGTTTCATTCCTATTAATGGAAAAGTCTATACTATAAATCCCACTGTAATGCGAGAACATTCATTAAATATTTGGGAAATTGATGAAGTACAAAAAGAACTTACAAAGCAATTAGAAGGTGGAAAAGAATCCATTACTCTTTCAAACAAAACAAGTATTACTTCGCTTGAGCGAAATATCATCCACAATACAACATTCTCGTTACACATGTACGGAAAAAAACATATAATTTATGATAATTTATTGAATGCTAAAACAAAAATATACAATGGTTGGGGTTTTATTCCACGTGGTAATGATGTGTACTTCATCAAACGTGGAAAAATGAGTTCATATGGGATAGATCATTCTGATTTAGAATACCTAGCAAAAGAAGTAGAACGAAAATGTAATGGTTTAAAATCAACCCTAAAGATATCAAATAAAAATGAAATTGAACGATGGAGCAAAAGCTATCCGTACCTAACACATCTCAAAGTTAACATCAACAACACCACATACACCGTTTTTAATAAAGCATTAGGTAATTATTTCAAAACATTTGATGCTTCCATGCAACCATTAACTCTTGAAGATAAGATAGCAATTACACATGCTATTGAAGATGAATTATCATCAAAATATATGGATTATAGGGTTGAAATTGATGGAACTTATGTACTAAATATTTCACGAAATCTAGCTCCAAAAAACGCTCTTATGTCCACAATGAGAGATAGTGAAGGCATCGGAGATGACGGAATTATGGGCCTTAGTGGAGAAGGATATTGAAAAATCAACCTATTTTACTCGCTATATCCGATAGCTTTATAAAAGGATCGTAGTTTAATCAGCTTCATGGCAGAGATCGTTCTACATCTAGATTAAGTAGTCTAGTTGTAGCTATCTTGCCCTGGTGGTGTAGCTCGGTCTAGCATGTTGCCCTGTCGGGCTGATTTGTGTGATCAAATCAATACTGAAAGGCAACGACCCGGGTTCAAAAGAGTGGTGATGCAACGTCACGCTCATGAAGGTCCCGGCCAGGGCGCTTGCCTGGGCCGGTAGCTTAGCTTGGTAGAGCGCCTGACTTTTATGTCAGGTTGATCGTAAGATCAACAAAGCAATCAGGCGGTCGAGGGTTCAAATCCCTTCCGGCCCGCATAATCAACACATGAAGAGGAACAAATCATGCATCAATTAATCCCAAAACATACAAAATTATCGGAAACTGAAAAGAAATCCTTACTAAAAAAGCATGGTGTGACCTTGGGGAAACTACCAAAAATATTTCTGAACGATGCTGCAATTACATCATTAAAAGTTGCAGCTGGCGACATTATAAAAATTGAGCGGACAAGTAAAACCGCAGGAACAACCTATTATTATAGAGTTGTAATAGACGGGTAAATAACATGGATAGATCAATTGTTATACAAAAATATTTTGAAGAGAAACGGTTTGTTGATAGTAATATTCAATCTTTTAATAATCTTTTAACCAATGGTTTGCAAACAGTAATTGAAGAAAATAAGGAAGCAGAACCAAGTATTATCCCACATAATATTGAACGATTTAGAATTCGGTTTGGCAGAATTCGTGTGGGAAAACCCGAAATTACTGAAGCCGATGGTAGTAAACGACCAATTTATCCAATGGAAGCACGGTTACGTAAAATTTCCTACAACGCTCCTATATTTCTTGAAGTAAGTACATATATTAACGATGTGCAACGTGAAAATTTTGAAGCTCAGATAGGAAAATTACCTATCATGCTTCGCTCAGAATTCTGTAATTTACATGGATTAAGCAAAGAAGATTTAATCAAACGTGGTGAAGATCCTTCAGATCCTGGTGGATACTTCATTATTAATGGAACAGAAAGAGTTATTGTCAACATTGAAGATCTTGCTCAAAATAATTTTGTCGTGGAAATTAAGGATAATGAAGCAAGAGGAAGATTTTTCGCATCACAAGGGTCATATAAAATTCCTCACACGTTTGAACGTAAAAAAGATGGTATCTTTTACATGAGTTTTGCGCGTGTTAAACAAATGCCCGTTGTCGTAGTTCTAAAAGCAATTGGAATGCTTAAAGATGAAGATATTATGAAAGCCATTTCAACACATAAGAATTATGATGAAGTTATATTAAATTTATTTGAATTTGTCGATATTAAAGAACGTGAAGATGCGATAGATTACATTGGTAAACGAATTGGAATTAACCAGCCACGTGAAATCAGATTAGAGAGAACGATTGAGATCCTTGACAAATTTCTATTACCAAACATTGCAATGGATGAAAGTGGACGGGCAGCCAAAGCTAAAAATATTGCAAAAATGCTCAAAAAATACATTGATGTTATTAATCAATCAAGATCTCCGGACGATAAAGATCATTACATGAACAAACGAATTCGTATGAGTGGTCATTTATTACTTGACTTATTTAGAGTAAATTTTAAAATTTTAACTGGAGATATTCTCTACAACTTTCAACGAATCATTAAGAGAGGTAAATTACCAAGTGTTCGTGTAATAATTCGTGATAAACTTCTTACATCAAGACTATATAGCAGTATGGCAACTGGTGAATGGGTTGGCGGTAGACAGGGAGTTTCTCAACGTATGTCTCGTACAAACTTTTTAGATGCCGTATCGCATTTGCAACGTGTCGCATCCCCATTATCGACTTCACAAGAAAATTTCGAAGCAAGGGCCCTTCACTGTTCACATATTGGCAGATTATGTCCAATTGAAACACCAGAAGGAACCAATATTGGATTGAGAAAAAATCTTGCAATGTTAAGTTCATTATCTCAAGAAACACCAGATAAAGTAGTAATCTCCCAACTAGTAGAATTGGGACTAAAAGAGGCATAAAATGGCTGAAGTATACCTAAATTCCACATTTATTGGCAGCGTAGATAACGTTGCAAGTTTTGTACAAGATATCAAAGACGAGCGCCGTAAAGGTACACTTAACGAAAATATTAATGTTCGATATGATACCAACGTTAATGAAGTATACCTATATTCAGATGAGGGAAGAGCACGAAGACCATTAATCGTCGTAAAAGATGGTAAAGCGCAACTTAATGCTAAACATATTGAACAATTAGAAGCTGGTGAAATTTCATGGGCAGATTTAATCAGGCAAGGAATCATTGAATATTTGGACGCAGGAGAAGAAGAAAACGCGCTTGTTGCATTTAATGATGAACAATTAACCCATGAGCATTCTCATTTAGAAATCACGCAGGGCTCAATTAGTGGAGTAACAACGGCTCTTGTTCCGTTTGGAAACTTTAACCAAAGTTCACGATTAATTATTGGAAGTAAGAACCAAAAGCAAGCATTAGGATTCTATGCTGCAAATTATCATATTCGCCTAGACATGGATGCAAATATTCTTCATTATCCACAATTTCCTTTAGTAAAAACACGGATTCACGATATGGCTGGATACGACGAACATCCATCAGGTCAAAACATGGTTGTAGCAGTAATGTGTTACGATGGATATAACATGGAAGACGGTGTTATCTTAAACAAAGGTTCCATACAACGCGGTCTTGCTCGTTCAACATATTTCAGACCAGTTAGTGCAGAAGAATTACGATATGCTGGTGGATTAATGGATGAAGTAGCTGTACCAGATAAAGATGTAAAAGGATACAGAACAGAACCAGAATATAATTTTTTAGAAGCGGATGGTATTATTTACCCAGAAGCTAAAGTAAAAGAAGGAGATGTAGTTATTGGGCGAACAAGTCCACCTCGATTCCTTAATAGCTTAGATGAGTATAATTTATCAGCTGCTACACGAAGAGAAAGTTCAATCTCACTAAAACACGGAGAGAGAGGAATTGCGGATTTTGTAATTTTAACAGAAAACAACGAAGGAAATCGCTTAATTCAAGTACGATTACGTGAAGAACGTATTCCCGAGATTGGTGATAAATTCACATCCAGGCACGGTCAAAAAGGAGTGACAGGTATTTTAGTACCTCCGCAAGACATTCCCTTTTCAACAAGTGGTATTACACCCGATTTAATTTTCACACCGCACGGTATTTCATCACGAATGACAATTTCCCATCTAATGGAAATAATGGGAGGTAAAGTAGCAGGTCTTTCAGGAAGATTCGTTGATGGAACCTTATTTGAAGGAGAAAATGAAGCTGGTTTACGTTCAGAATTATTAGATTTAGGATTTCGAGAAGATGGAACAGAAATATTTCATGATGGTCGAACCGGTAAACAAATGCTTGCAAAAATATATGTAGGTAATATGTACTATTTACGTCTACGACATATGGTAGCAAATAAAATGCAATCAAGAGCCCGTGGACCTATTCAACTCTTAACACGACAACCAACAGAAGGTAAAGCAAAAGAAGGTGGTCTACGACTAGGAGAGATGGAGAAAGATACCTTCATTGCGCACGGTGCAACGTTATTACTCAAGGAAAGATTCAATGCAGATAGTGTTATTGTCCCAGTTTGTGAGGATAGTGGATTAATTGGCTATCATGATGCACGTACAAATAAACTAATGTCCCCTGTAATGGGAGATGCAGGAACTATGTCTCATGTTGAGATGAGTTACGCGTTTAAATTATTGCTTAACGAATTAATTTCACTAGGATTATATCCAAAATTGGAATTACAATCAAAGTACTAAATATAAGAGGAATAAAATGCAACCCCAATACGTTTCAAAAAAAATAAAATCAATTAATTTCGGAGTTCTACCTCCAAAATTGATCCGTGATATGGCTGCAGTAAAAGTCGTCACACCAGAATTATATGATAGAGAAGGATACCCAGTTGATGGTGGATTAATGGATTTGCATTTAGGTGTAATTGATCCAGGTTTGCGATGTAAAACAGACGGACATAAACTAAAAGATAGTCTTGGTCACTTTGGCTACATTGAATTAGCAAGACCAGTTATTCACATTAAATTTGCACGACATATTCTTGATTTGTTACGTGCAACCGATAAACATACAGGAAAATTAATTATTCCGGAAGAAAAAATTGCTGGCTACATTAAAAAATTAGATTCAGTTGCAGCGCAAGAAGGTCTTCAAGCTCGACGAAAAAAAGTAAAAGAAATTCTACGAAGATACGTTGATAAACAAAAAAGAGCAGGAATGGACATAATTAAAATTGAAAAACCATATACCTATTATGAAGGCGATAGACGTCTAAGTCCTATTGAAGTACGATCAAGATTAGAAAGAATTCCTGCTGAAGATCTCAAATTCTTTGCGCACCCAGAAGGATTTAGACCAGAATGGCAAGTTCTTACTGTTCTACAAATCCCTCCAGTAACAATGCGTCCAAGTATCACTCTTGAGAGCGGTGAGCGATCAGAAGATGATTTGACACACAAACTTGGTGATATAGTACGAATTAATCAGAGATTATTTGAAAATATTAATGCAGGAGCTCCAGAAGTTATTATTGAAGACTTATGGGATTTATTGCAATATCACGTTACAACATTCTTTGATAATGCAGTAGCGCAACTTCCACCTGCACGACACCGTGGTGGACAAGCACTTAAGACACTTACAAGTAGAATTAGCAGCAAGGAAGGACGTATACGTCACAATTTGGCTGGAAAACGAACAGATTTCTCGGCGCGAACCGTAATCAGTCCAGATCCAATGATTGATTTAAACGAAGTTGGAGTGCCAAAAAAAATAGCTATGAATTTAACAATTCCAGAACGAGTTACAGAATGGAACATTGAACATCTCAAAATCTACGTTCGTAACGGAAGAAAACTATATCCTGGAGCAAACTATATTATTAAACCAGACGGAAAACGAAAAACAATTACCGAAGAAACTCATGAAGAGATATTAGAAGAGTTAGAACCTGGGTACATTGTTGAACGTCATTTGATTGATGGTGATATTGCTCTTTTCAACAGACAACCTTCTTTGCATAGAATGAGCATGATGTGTCATAGAGTAAAAGTACTTCCAGGCAGAACCTTTAGATTAAATCCAAGTGTATGTAATCCATATAACGCGGATTTCGATGGTGACGAGATGAACCTTCACGTTCCTCAAACTGAAGAGGCACGAAGTGAAGCACAAATTTTAATGCTTGTTGAAACACAAATAATTAGTCCAGGGTACGGATTAAGTGTTGTTGGTTGTATTCATGATGCTATTACCGGTAACTATTTACTTACAAAAGAATTAGTTCTTACACGCAACGAGGCAATTGATCTTTTATACAGTTGTGGAATTGATGATGTATCAAGCATAGCTGGAAAAGATAAAGTTGATGGTAAAGAAGTATTCAGTGCACTATTACCTAATGATTTTAACTATGTGGGCAAAGATAAAAGTGGTAATGACGTTAAAATCGTGAAAGGAAAATTAAAATCAGGATACATGGATAAAGCAAATTTAGGTCAAGAATCCGGTCTTATGCTCAGAAACATCTATGAATTATACGGTCCTACATATACAGCTACTCTGCTTGGTCAAATTACCAAATTGGGCATTGCTGTTTTAGCGAGGCGTGGATTTAGTATCGGAGTAAAAGATATGGATATATCACAAGACACTAAAGATGCAATCAATGATACAATTGAAAAAGCATACGCACTTGTAGACAAAATAATTACACAATTTAAATCAGGTGATCTTCAACCACTTCCAGGACGTTCAGTTCAAGAAACCATGGAATTACGAATTTTGGAAACACTAAACAAAGTACGTAATAAAACAGGTGATCTTGCAATGAAGCAAGTACGAGATAGTTCAGCACTTACTATGGCACGATGTGGTTCACGTGGTAACGCGCTTAACATTGCGCAGATGACAGCAACAGTAGGTCAGCAAGCTTTGCGAGGGCGACGAATTGATCACGGATTCTCAGGAAGAACTCTACCATACTTCAAAATTGGAGATTTAAGTCCTACAGCACGTGGATTTATTAAAAATAATTTTAAAACTGGTCTTACACCAAATGAGTTTTTCTTTGGAGCAATGACAGGTCGTGACGCACTAATGGATACAGCACTAAGAACACCTAAATCAGGATATTTGTATAGAAGATTATCAAATTCTCTTCAAGATCTTAAAGTAGATTACGATGGTTCAGTGCGTGATGCGAGCGGAAAAGTAGTACAATTTTTATACGGTGAGGATGGACTTGATGTCTCTAAAAGTAAAAATGGCTACATTGATGTTAAAAAAATAGTACAAGATGTACTTGGAGTGGCAAAATGAAGCACGAAGATTTATTCAAACAATTTGAGGGTATAATTCCTCCAAAATCATTACAAGAAGTGCGAGACTTAGTACCAGCATCAGCTACAAAAACACAAGTTACAACAATTCTTAACAATGTTAAAAACGCATATAGCAATGCATCCGTTCATGCTGGTGAATGTGTTGGTCTTGTAAGTGCTGAAAGTATTGGTGAACCAGGAACACAGATGACGCTTAATACATTTCATTTCGCAGGAGTAGCTGAGATGAACGTTACAACAGGTCTTCCACGTATTATTGAAATTTTTGATGCACGAAAAACGATCAAGACACCAATGATGGAAATTTATCTAAAAGCACCTCATAATTCAATTGAAAATATTAAAACTCTTGCAGCAAGAATTAAAGAAACGCTTCTTGGTGAATTCGTATCAGAATTCTCCCTAGATATTTTTGAACAACGATTAGCACTAACAATCAATCAAGATTTAATTCAAGATCACAACTTAGAAATGAAAGAACTTGGAAAAATTCTACGTACAAAAGTAAAAACATGTACAATTACAATTGAAGATAATGTACTACTATTTTCACCAAAAAGCAAGACTGATGATATCAAATCACTATACGCAATTAAAGAAAAAGTACGAGTCGTAAAAGTAGCTGGAATTAAGGGTGTCAAACAAGTTCTACCTGTAAAACGTGGTGAGGAATATATTATTTTAACTAGTGGTGTCAATCTTAAGTCAGTTCTTGAAATGCCAGAAGTTGATGGTACAAGAACCAATAGTAACGATATGTATGAAATAGAAGCCGTCTACGGCATTGAAGCAGTACGACAGTTAATTATTGATGAAGTGTATAAAGTTATCGAAGCACAGGGTTTAAACATTGATGTACGACACGTTATGCTAGTAGCAGACATCATGTGTGCCAATGGACACTTAAAGGGTATCACAAGATACGGAGTAGTAAAAGAAAAAGCATCAGTTCTTGCACGTGCATCGTTTGAGACACCAATTACGCATTTAGTTAATGCAGCATTAGAAAGTGAAACAGATAACCTAACTTCAGTAGTTGAAAACGTAATGATTAATCAACCAGTACCACTTGGTACAGGTTTACCTGGTTTAATTACCAAAATGAAATGAGGAAAGAAGCATGGCAAAAAAAGAATTAAATGAAGATCTTCGTCAACTCAAAGTTGAGATTCAAGATAATAAAATTATTTTTGGATTCGAACAAACATTAAAAGGACTTAAAGAAGGTACAATAACGACTGCGTATGTATCAAAAAATTGTCCAGATGATATGAAAGAAGATATATTTCAATACAGTAAATTGCAAGGTATTCCAGCAAAAGTTCTTGAACTTGATAATGAAGAATTAGGCTTATTTTGTAAAAAGAATTTCTTTATTTCGGTCCTTGGAGCAACGTAAATTGAAAATCGCAGAATATTTCAATGATGCCCATCTGATTTCTTCAAAAAATCAAATTGATATAACAGAGGCGTAAATTGAAAAAAATCATCATTGATCAGGAAACATTTGCCCTTCGAATGATGATTGAGCGCGAGACAAGATCACAAATTAAGGATTGTTTTTCTAGCCCAGATGAATTGATAGTAATTGTAGCTGCTGGACAAATGGGTAAAGCACTAGGAAAAGGAGGACAAAACGTTAAACGTCTTCAAGAAAAGTTACGTAGGAAGATAAAATTCATTGAATTTTCGCCAAATATCGCTACTTTTGTACGAAATCTCGTAAAGCCCATCCGAATCGCTGAAATCGTGCACGAAGATACCATCTTATTCCTGCGAGATCCCTCTAAAAAAACAAAAAGTTTATTAATAGGACGCGGTGGAAAGAACCTACTCACTTTGCAGCGAGCTGTATCTCGCTTCTTTAACGTTGAGATAAAAATAGAATAACAATCATAATCAAACATGGCAAATAAATCACGTGGATTGGCAGCAGCAAAAAAATTGCGCAAACGTAGATCTGATTTCAAAATGAAACCAAGATCTTCAAAAAAGAAATTTGATCCTCTACGTGGTTCATCCCAAGCAAAAGCGATAGTTCTTGAAAAAGTACAAGTTGAAGCAAAACAGCCAAACTCAGCAATGAGAAAATGTGCTAAAGTACAACTAGTTAAAAATGGAAAACAAATTACCGCATTTATGCCAGGTGATGGTGCTCAAAAGCTAATAAACGAGCACGATGAAGTTGTAATTGAATGTATTGGTGGAAACAAAGGTCGAGCAAAAGGAGATCTTCCCGGCGTTCGATGGCAAGTAATCAAAGTTAACGATCAAAGTCTAGCTGCATTGTTAGGCGGTAAATTGGAGAAAGCACGTAGATAAAATGGTTGAAATCAAAGTATTTAACAGATGGAGTGTCGATAACATCGACGTTACCGATAAAGGGTTAGTTAGATACATCACACTTGATCCAAAAATTCTACCCAAAACTGGCGCACGATATGCAGGAAATAGATTTCATAAATCACAAGTTTTCATTGTTGAGAGATTAGTGACAAAGATCATGTCAAGTGGTCATAAAAGTAAAAAACACTTTATGAGTTCGGGCCATAATACAGGTAAAAAAAATAACGCTCTTAAAATTGTCGAAAAAGCATTCTCAATTATTGAGACAAAAACAAAAGAAAATCCTATCGCTGTTCTTGTTAGAGCAATTGAAAACGGCGCACCGCGTGAAGAGGTAATCGCAATTGAATATGGTGGCGCACGATATCCAAAAGCAGTTGATGTAGCTCCTCAGCGACGTATTGATTTAGCTCTTCGATACATGACGCAAGGTGCATATGTAAAATGCTTTAATAAAAAAATAAAAATTGAAGATACTCTTGCAGCCGAAATCATTGCAGCAAGTAAGTTAGATCTTAAAAGCGCTATTATTAGTAAGAAACGCGATTTAGAGCGCCAGGCAGCAAGTTCTAAGTAGATACGATGGATTCTTTATATGATCATAGATTAGCTAGAATAAAACAGTTAGAGGATCAAGGGCATCAAACTGAATCTATAGCACAGCGATTAAATATTTCTCCTAGGTATGTTGAAGCATATCAATTGGTTATTGCTGATCAATCATTTCATGCTCCTGATGTAGATGATACAGAAGGTATTGTGGGAAATAATACACTTGATGACGTGATTAATAATAATCAAAATGGAAAATCATTAGCATTTTTTGCAGCTTGTGTAAATCATGTAAGTTCATATGGTGTTTTTGAAAATTTAGGTTTTACACAAGACGAAGTAGATTTCTATAAAGAACAATTATCAGGAAGTTCAGGAGATATATCACTTGGTTCATTATCTGGTCATTCAAATGCATACATGTTATTTAGCACAACAGCAAAAGAAGATTTACCTGCTCTTGCAGATTGTATGCAAATTTCATACGAATCTATTCTAAGAAGAATGAAAAAATGGGATTTAGTGTAACCTGTTAGAATTGTAAGCAGATTTGTTCTTAAAAAATGTAACCTTTATATAGATATGAATTTTTTTAATCATAGGTTGATGGATGTTGGTAAGGGGGAACAAATACATATATCTTATTGTGATCGTCGTAGCGATAACGTTTTTCTCATTTACAACTACGCATGATGATTATCTTACAGGTGCAGCAACAATAAGTGGAATTGCTGGTTGTCACCCTGGAACTGAATGTACTGCTACATGTGATGATTTATTTGCATCAGGAACGGGTACATGGAGTATAGCTGGAGATATTTGTCTTGATACTGGAATCACAAGAGCAGTTCTTGATGATACTACTTGTGATATTTCGCTTGGAGCTGGTACAGGTGAGTGTACAGATATTCCATATCTTGATGTTGATGTATATAACTGCCCAAGTTATATAAGAAACGGTAATACTTCAGTTGAAGCAGGTGATTGTGTATGTGATGATCTTGGAAATGGATGTGCTACATCAGCCGCAGCTATTATGGATTTAACAAATGAGTTTTTTGCAGGCCCAGCAAGTGCATCACTTCCAGCATATAATTTTACATTTATTCAACCTTCTAATATAACTATTCAAAATTCATCTATTGCCACATACAATATTACTGTATCAAATACAGGAAATAACACAGATAATTATACAATAGCTGTTAATAACATTGATGATGCATTTCTAGCATCAATTAATGTAAGTACGTTAAGTGAACTTAGTAGCTTAGACTCATCAAATCTTACCCTTGTTGTTGCTGACCCTACCGTAGGTAATTATACAATATTTGTGAATCTCACTTCAACAGGAAATACATCATTAAGTCAGTTAATAATTATTCAAACACAAATTACTGGCCCAGATCCAAATGTGAGTATTAGTCTTGTTACACCTTCATCAAATGTCCCTTTTAATAAGGATGTGTTCACCGCATTTACTGTTAATGTATCGTGCACTGTAGCAAACTGCGGTACTATTAATGTTAGTTTAGATCCGATCTCAATAAATGTCGTTACTGGTTGTGATCCTGATGCTAGTAGTTGTACTAGTGTATGTAATGATATTTTTGTTTCAACGAGTGGTACTTGGAATTTTGATGGTGTGGTGTGTATCAATGATTCTGCTCCTGTAACTTCAACGATACTCCCAGATCCCATCTGTGATACCACTCCATTAGGTGCAGGAACAGGCCAATGTGCAAATAAAGTGTCTACAGATGATTATTACTGTCCAAGTTATACAAGAAATAGTGATGTTGCAGTTGTTGTGGGTGATTGCGTTTGCACTGATTTGGGTGGAAGTTGTTCTACAGGAGCTGATTTGTTCATGGATCTAACTCACGAATTCTTTTCAGGAAGTAGTGGTAGTTCTAGCAAAACTGGCCTTGTAAATGACACTATTGGTGCAACTCCCTTTTACGTTAATTCAAGTAATCCTGTTAATATTTCTCTTAGTACGGGAGAATCAACAACTGTTACTTGGTACGTGAATGCAACTGCAAGTGGATCTTTATCTACATATTATACATATTATGCCTATGCAAATATTACAAGCGATATGACTTTAAGTGCAACGTCCTCAAAAATAAATATTAGTATATTTGAAACAAATACATCCGGTCTGCAGGGATGTGCATCTTATGATGGAGATTCAGCATCTTGTATTTCTAATGGGTGTGATTATGATGCATTCATAGATCTGTGTTTTCCAAATATTAATAATTTTGACTGTAACACATATTGTGATATTTGTACAACAGAATTCACCTGTACCACAAGCACAAAGGATTGCACATGGGAAACTGAAGGATTTTGTCACGAAAATTTTGCATCCTTTGAATATGGCGACGGAGGTTCAGAAGGTGACTTTGGTTGGGAAAATGTTATGCCACCCTCATGCATAGCCAATCCAACTCAGTGTGACTCATCATTTGATGCAACATACAATTTCGTAGCCTTTGAAGATTCATGCTTTGATAATGTAGATAATGATTTAGATGGAAGTACAGATTGTAATGATGGCGATTGTTTCTATGATTATGGATGCAGAGATAGTTACAATGCAAGTAGCGATACAACGGCACCTCAAGTAAAAAATATAGATGTCGATAGTGATAATGATAGTGCAAATATACAATTTGTAACGAGTGAGCCAACTACGGGAGAAATTAATTACTACTATCTTAATAGTAGTTGTAATGAATCACAACTAAATCTTACTTTAATTACCACCGATATTCCAGATTTATACCATTTTATCTTCATAGATGATTATACAATTAATACTTCATTACAGAATGGAACAACATATTTCTATAAAATAAACGTTTCAGATCAAGCAAATAGAACATATCAAAGTAGTTGCTTAAATTTTACAACACAAGTAGGCAAAACATCTTACGCATTTAACTTTTCAGGCGCAGAAGATTTAGGGCTCCAATTTGATTTTGGTGATGGATTTGTGCCTTATAGTGATGCCACAGGACTTACTGCTAACGAAACTAAAGATGCACATATGAGTTTTGGTGGATTTGGTATTAATTTTGCAGGGGTTGATCTTGCACGAGCAGTTAAATTTGATTTCTCAAATGCGTTCGATGCAAATACAATTGATGGTGGCGAATTTAATGGACGGCCCTTTACAAAAATAAATTCAACTATTTGGCAGCAAATGAAACAACAACTTGGAGTTGATAATGTTACATTGGTAATGCAAGGGTTGAATTGTAATATAGTATACAAATGTAACGATAACGGCTCAACCTGCCAAGATGTTACAAGTGAATCATATTGTGTACAGCATAATGCTACGCATGTAAATGTAACTGCATCATCATTTTCAAGTTATGTATCTGGATCAAATACTGATCTAAACATTTCCGATGATACAGATAATACAGAGAAGACACCAAGTGATACAATAACATTTACTGCAAATTATTCAAACAGCTCAAGCGGAGTTTCGATGAATCCAACAGATCACGGATGTAAATGTAACATCACAATTAGTGAAATTGATGTAAATTACACTGGCATGTCATTTAATTCAAGTGGGGATACATTATGGACATATACGACTAGCGATTTTACCACTGCTGGAACCTATAATTGGAGTGTTAATTGTTCAGCTGATAATTTTGATAATTTAAATACATCAGATGCTGTTGTAATTACAGCAGCTGCTACATCTTCAACAAATACAACTACGACTGCTGCAGGTGGAGGAGGATCCGGTGGCGCTGCATCTGCATGTTCAAGTGCAGCAGGTTATGTTACAATTAATGGTGAATGTGTGAAAAAAACAAAGGAAGAAGAATCCAGTGAAGAAATCATTTTGGATGAAGTAAGTATTGAAGAAACTAAAGATAGTGAGGAGACTAAAGATCAAAGAATAGAAACATTTGCAGAAGATGATACCTCTTCAGAATCAACAAGGTCTTTGGCTGGATTAGCTTTTTTTGATAATTTTGATAAATATATGCGTAATAAGCGATTATCCTTAAATCACTGGATAGCTGCAGGTATTGGATTATTATTTCTTGTTACTTTCTTTATCATATTAAAAGTTAGGAATAACACTCATAATAATAATAATAACAAAAAGCACAAAAAAAAATAGAGTTAAACACAATCTAACCCCTAACTTTTATAAAAAAACTATATTCTCAAGTCAGTATGATTATTTTAGGTATAGAATCAACGGCACATACATTTGGTGTAGGAATTAGTACACATAAAGCCAAGGTACTAGCCAATGTAAAAGATTCCTATACTTCCAAAGATAAAGGAATGATGCTTGATGAAGTAGCACAGCATCATAAGGATGTCTGTGATACAATTCTAAAAACAGCGCTTGATACAGCTAAACTGACAATGGATGATATTGATCTAATAGCCTATTCAGCTGGACCAGGATTAGATCCCGTGTTATGGGTTGGGTATCATTTTGCAAAGGGACTCTCAGATAGGCACAATACAGCGCTTGTAGGCGTAAATCATTGCGCTGCACACTTAAGTATAGGAGCAGCCATACATACGCTTACAGATCCCTGTTATTTGTATGTGAGTGGTGTAAATACCCAAATAATCGTACAAGAAGATGGAAAATACAGAATTATGGGAGAAACGCTTGATATTGGTCTAGGTAACTTACTTGACAAATTTGGCCGAGACATAGGATTAGGCTTTCCGGCAGGAGCTGAAATAGAAGCGTTAGCCAAAAAAGGGACATATGTTGAATTACCGTACGTGGTTAAGGGAATGGATATGAGTTTTTCAGGTATATTGACCAAAGTTCAGCAATTATTTGAACGAAACAACGCATCTAAAGAAGATCTATGCCACTCAATTCAAGAAACATGTTTTGCAGCTTTAGCTGAAGTAGTTGAGCGTGCAATGGCACATACCGGTAAACAAGAACTCCTCTTAGTTGGAGGAGTTGGTGCTAATCAACGATTCTGTCAAATGCTGGATACAATGTGTAAAGAGAGAGGGGCTACATTCTATAAAGTTCCTATGGATCTTGCAGGTGATCAGGGTGCAATGATTGCGTGGGAAGGATATCTACGTAAGGATACGTATGGCGATGAGAAAGTACTTCCACATTGGCGAACAGATGAAGTGTAATATCTCTTCTAAAATCGACAGATTTATAAAGCAAGCAAGAATCTAATAATTGATAGTTTATCGTCGATAAAAGAGGGAATAAAGATACTTATTTATTAGATATAAAATGGATCAACCAATAGCTAATGCTAGCCAGTATGGTGCAAGTTCAATTACAGTACTTGAAGGTCTAGAAGCCGTACGAAAACGGCCAGGAATGTATATTGGTGATACATCTCTTAGAGGATTGCATCATTTAGTCTATGAAATTGTCGACAACTCTATTGACGAAGCACTTGCGGGTCATTGCTCAAAAATCAAAGTTCTTATTCACACTGATAATTCAATAACTGTATTTGATGATGGAAGAGGTATTCCAGTTGATATTCATCCAAAATATGGCATATCAGCAGTCGAAGTAGCTTTAACAAAATTGCACGCAGGTGGTAAATTTGATAAAGATTCATACAAAGTTTCAGGAGGATTACATGGAGTCGGAGTAAGTGTTGTAAATGCGCTTTCAATAGCTCTTGATATCCAAGTTAAACGACAAGGAAAAGTTCATTTTCAAAAGTATTCACAAGGTAAACCATTAACTAAACTAGAAGTGACTGGTGAGACCAATGAAACAGGTACAATTGTTCATTTTAAACCCGATCCTGAGATTTTTGCTCAATCCATTTATCATTATGATATTTTAGCAAAGCGACTTCGTGAATTAGCATTTCTTAACAAAGGAATAGAAATTGAACTTATTGATGAACGTCAAGAAGAACATGAAGGTGAAACAAAGACACTAAAGCACGATATTTTTAGGTATGATGGTGGTATTAAAGAATTCGTTGGATTTATAGATAAAAATAAGCAACCACTTCATGAAGTAGTTTACTATGAAAAAGAAAAAGATAATGTTGTAGTAGAAATTGCTCTTAGATATAATTCAAGTTATCAAGACAATATTTTCTCGTATGTTAATAATATCAATACAATTGAAGGGGGAACACACCTCTCTGGATTTAGAACTTCACTCACACGTGTTATGAATAAATTTGCGAAATCAATTACAAATGATAAAGCAGGAAAATTATCTGGTGATGATGTAAAAGAAGGTCTTACCGCAGTTATTAGTGTAAAAGTACAAGAACCATTATTTGAAGGTCAAACTAAAACCAAATTAGGTAATAGTGAAGTCTCAGGTATTACAAGTTCAATTACACATGATGAATTATCGCTTTATTTTGGTGAAAATCCACACACAATTAAGAATATTATTGGAAAATGTTTGGATGCAGCAAGAGCAAGGGAAGCTGCTCGTAAAGCTCGTGAATTAACACGAAGAAAAGGGGCATTAGATGGTGCAGGTCTTCCTGGAAAATTAGCAGATTGTTCTCATAAAGATCCTAAAAAATGCGAATTATTTTTAGTTGAGGGTGACTCAGCTGGTGGTTCAGCAAAACAAGGGAGAAGTCGTGAATTTCAAGCAATTTTGCCACTAAGAGGAAAAATAATTAATGTTGAAAAAGCACGGCTACATAAAATCATGCAAAATAAAGAAATTATCGCAATGATAACAGCTCTTGGAACAGGAGTTGGAGAGGAATTTAATATAGCAAAATTGCGATATCATAAAGTAATTATCATGACAGACGCTGATGTTGATGGTTCACACATCATGACACTTCTATTAACATTCTTTTACAGACATATGAAAGAGCTTGTAGAAAATGGTCATATTTACATTGCTATGCCTCCACTTTATCGTCTTCAAAAGGGTAAACGTGTTGAATATGTGTACACAGATCAAGAGAAAAATAATTTTATGCAAGAAATGGGCGATAAAATAGGCGTGCAACGATACAAAGGTCTTGGTGAAATGAATCCTCGGCAATTATGGGATACAACAATGGATCCAGAAGTGCGTATGCTTAAGCAAGTAGCTATTGAAGATGTTGTTGCTGCAGATCAGATGTTTACAGTTCTCATGGGTGATGAAGTTCCTCCACGACGAGAATTTATTGAGAAACACGCTCTTGATGTCGTTAATTTAGATATTTAATGTAACTTTTTTTAAAGAATAATGCAACTATATCTTCAAACCAGTAACTTTACTTGCGCCTTCATGCATACTTACACCAAATAACGTATCAGCTTCTGAGATCACTGAATCATTGTGTGATATAACAATATATTGCGCTTTATCAGAATAACTTCTAATTAATTGTGCTAAAGTCTCTGCATTATGCTTGTCAAGTGCCGCGTCAATTTCATCTAAGATATAGAAGGATGCAGGTTGATATTCTTGAATAGCAAAAATAAAGGAGAGTGCAGTTAATGTCTTCTCACCACCTGAGAGAGATTTTAGGTCCATAAAACGATTACCTGTTAACTTTACTTTAATTTCAAGACCACCATCAAATGGTTTAGCTTTATTTTCTAATTGTAAATAGGCTTTACCTTTTTTGAATAAATTACCAAATATTCTGACAAAATTATCATTTGCATGATTATATGTTTTCATAAAATGTTCTTTTTTCTTCGTTTCTATCTCATTCATTAAGGTAAGAACATCAGTTTTTTCTGAAGATAATGATTCTCTTTTCTCAACCAATTTATGATACTCCTCTTCAACTTGTTCATAGACTTCAAGAGCTTTCATATTAACTGCAGACATTTGTGAAATCATAACTTCAAATTTACTTATTTCACGTCGTAATTCATCAATGGATTGCCCTTTAATTAATTCAACTCCCTTGTACTGAGAATACTCTTCCTCTAAACCGGCAAGTCGCGCTTTTACTTCGGCTCCTTTTAGACTAATAAGATTTAAATCCCTCTCAGCGCCTCGTGATTTCTCTCGTAATTGTTCAATAGTATTTTCATCACTCGTAACTGCTGAATTTACCTTTTCACGTTTGTTAAATAATTGTTTATATTTCGCATAGAATTCTTTACTTGCTTTTTCCTTATTTTTTAATTCATGTTCATGATTTTTAATTTCAGATGACCTATCTTTAATTTCTGAAGTGAAATCTTCTTCCTCTTTAGAATGTTGTTTCATAATTTCAGCTAATTTATCTCTTTCTGGTTGAAGTAATCGTTCACTATGATTTACTGAATTTCGTAAATCGCTCTCTATTCGTGTGATTTCATTACGACATTGTTGTTTACTTTCTTCAAATGCCTGAAGTTGCGCTAATAATCGAGGATTACGAAGTGCACTTACTTTACTTCTAAGTATTTGTTTACCCGATTTAGCTGCTGCAAGTTCTTTGTTTAAACCTGCTATTGATGAGCGTATTTCACGTAATTTAACATCACTATCTGATAATTGGACACGTAATTCTTTTTTGATACTATGTGTTGCTTCAAGATCACCAGTATCAAGATGCAATGATTTTTCAAGTTTGATGATTTCCCCTTCAAGTTCTGCTTTAAGCGTTCGTAAAGAACTGATTTCTTGATCATTTCCTGAACGCTTACTTTCAATATTACTCAGAACTGCTTGTACGTCCATTACTTGAGAATCTAATTTTTCTACTGCTTCAAGAGCATCTGAACTTGCAAATCCTGATCCTGATCGTCGTTGTGTAAATCCACCACGCATAACTCCACTTGCTTCAATAGAATTACCATCAACTGTTGTCATACGAATTGTGCCAACACCCACTCTTCGTGCAGTACTTACGTTTTCAACAACAAGAGTTCTTCCAAACACATACGAAAATGCATTTTTAAATTTAGATTTATATGAAATTATATTAATTGCAAAATCATGAACACCATTAATTTTATGATATTTAGTATCATCAGCTTTTAGCTGTGTAAAACGAATTTTATTAAGTGGAATAAATGAAGCAGAACCTAACTTATTTGATTTAAGATATTTAATACATTCAGCTGCTGTTTGATCTGTATCAACAATTAGATGTTGCATTTTTCCACCAGCTGCAACTTCTAACGCTTGTGAATATTCCTTTGGAACATTACCCAATTGACCAACTGTGCCATATACACCTTTAAATTGTCTCTTTTGAGATAATATACTTGATACAGCTCTATTATTTGCTAAGGATGCCGCTATAGATGCTGATTTCGCATGTGCTTTTGCATGCCGTTCTTGTAAATCAACTAATTCTCTTCGAGCATTTGATATTTCACTTGCATGTTTACTATCTTTATCTAAACATACATTAAGTTTTAATGTGGCGGTCTTGAAATCTTTTTTCAATTTTTCAAGAACTTTTATTTGATCTTTATGTTCAGCAGATACTGCTTTTACTTTAGCTAACTTTTCATCAATAGTTTCAAGTTGGAATTCAAGTTTATCTTTTTCTCGTAATAATTCTTGTTGTGCAACACGTACTTTTTGTACTTCTTCTTGCATTTTTTCAATAATTGTATCTTTTTTCTCAATTTCGCCTTCCAATTCTTGTGAAGATTCAATTTTATTCTTTTTCTTAAATGCTGCAATTTTTTCTTCAAATTGTTTTTGCTCATGTTTTTGTTTTGCAAGATTTGTGCGAAGAGAAGATTGTTCTTTTGATAATTGTGATGTTTTTGAGTCTAAATCTTTACTTTCAAGTTTAAGTTGATCTTTTCTTTGTTTAATTTTATTAATTTCATCTTTAAGTGTACTTACTCTTGTTCTATCTTGAGCAAGTTTGATTTTAAGATCTTCAATTTGTTTATGCACTTGAAGTTGTTCTTTTTCACCTTTTTGCTCAATTTCATTATTAATTGACGTAATAATTTTTTTGTGTTCAACAATTTTATTTTTGAGTGTTTCAATTTTTTCAGTTGATTTGAGAACTTTTTCTTCATAAGCCAAATGTTTTGTATCAAAATCTTTTTTCTTTGTTAATTCATCTTGCATACGCATATGGACAAATGTAGCTTTTGATGAATCTATTTTTCCTTTAAGAGCCTTAAAACGTAAAGCTTGATCTCTATCTTTTTTTAATTCTTTTAGATATGTTTTTCTTTCTTTGAGAATAATTTGGGCTGATGAGAGTTGCTCTTCAACTTTAGTAAGTTCTTTTAGTGCCTTACCTTTTTTCTCTTCATATATTGATACATCACTTATTTCTTCAATTATTTTACGTCTCTCAACAGGAGACATGGTAACAAAACGAGTAATATCGCCTTGTAAAATAATATTATATCCATCTGGATTAATACGAGCAGTACCAAGCAAATCAACTATTTCTGTACGTGTATGTTTTTTTCCATTTAACTTGTATACACTAGAGCCACTTTTTTTAATGGTTCGATTAAGAACAATAGATTTATCTCCAGTTGGAAATATACCCTTTTCATTACAGAATTCAATTTCTACACTTCCTGAGACTGCAGGTTTTCGTTTCTTGCCACCGTTAAATATTAAATTTGCTGCTTTCTCAGCTCGCATTGATTTTGCAGATAAACGACCTAAAACAAAACAGATAGCATCCCCAACGTTACTTTTACCTGAACCATTAGGACCCAAAATACAATTAAACGAATTTTCAAAAGGAATATCAGTTTTATGGGCGAAACTTTTGAAACCGTGGACAGTAATGCGATTAATCTTTGTCATGTAATAACCCTCTTTTCAGCTACAAAGGGATTGTTTTTGCTTTATAAAGGTTGCTATTCTGAAGAATTTGAACAAATAATCATTCAAAAAAAATGCCGCTCAGCTCTTGCGAGACGTGGTTTGACAATTCCGAGGAATTAACCATTTGGATTTTACGAGCTCAACCGTTGTTACTTGCGTAACGGGTATTCATATAGTTTCCCATACAAATAGTCTTGCGCAACTAAGCGGCATTCACTGAAAATACCTTTATTTTAAAAAGATTTGTAATCACTGACTGATCCATAATACTTAAAAAAACAAATCAAACACATCATATATGAAACGATATCTATGTTACGCAAGCCTTCTATTAAGCCTTGGATGCGTTTCAAGCGAAGATTCACCGAATCTATCTGCAACAGAGCAATTCTACTCAACATATAATACACGATGTATTGATACGCTTGTAAGCCACACAGGAGAAGAACATCCAACGTTCAATAAAAATAACGCATTTGGACCACCTAAAGGATCTGGCAAAAATGCTGGATCATTAGATGTATTTGTCATTGGTGAAGGAAAGGAAGCCATATTTGAAATTACAAACCATAAAGTTACAAACAAATCAGGAATAGATATCAAAGTCTTTGAAAACGCATTTGAGAATTCGTATGCAAAGGGAACATATTCATTTGATTTTGGTACCTTAGAAGTAAGTCCTAATGGCAAAGAGTGGTATGGCTTTGTTCCAACTAATTATGCGCCATTTAACACACAAGATAATAAGAATAATCTAATAGGTCTTCAT
>CAYOOY010000009.1:26374-26623 GCA_964405725.1 uncultured Methanosarcinales archaeon
CATCCTGTGATTATTAATTTTGATGATTTGCAAATGGATCCAAAAAAGATAGAAGCAGGTGGCGATGGATTCGATTTAACGAACGCGCAATTAATTGTAGATAGATCGTCAAAAGATCCACGCACATTCACATACGGAACACCTTTAAGCGAACCAGTACGATATTTCAAAGTAGTTGATGGTGGCCCATATCTTCAAGATGGGCAAGTTGAATCTAATGGCATCGATATTGATGCCATATGCGCATTT
>CAYOOY010000009.1:26633-37618 GCA_964405725.1 uncultured Methanosarcinales archaeon
AATAGAATAAAAAAAAAAGATGTTCACGAAAGAAATTAAGACTTTTTGGATATGTATTTATAGATTCAATTACATGTGCATACTTCTTACGTAATTGTGTAACTTCATTTGGGGATAATCCATCCTTAACTACATATCTAATCTTAGAATCTAACACCGTACGCTTGTTTTCAATAATTTCAGAGATCCCATATTGATCTGGATTAGTATACACACTAGTTCCTTTCTGAAGACCAAATTGACTCGTAGATATTAAATCTATATGCTCGGAATTTCGTTTTAAAAACTCAATTGTTGTGATAAAATCTTTTTCACTTTCACCAGGAAACCCAAACATTATATATGTAACATTCGTAATACCAGCAGCATGTGAATTTTTCAAAACATCTTCAACATCACTAACATTGGTGCCTTTCTTAATTGCATCAAGTATTTTTTGACATCCTGATTCAACTCCCCACAACACAAATGTTAAACCAGACGCATGTAGCGTATTAAGCACATCATACGTAAATTCCTTGGTGGGACGTAATTGACATGCCCATGTAACATCCAATTTTCGAAACAGAGCAGCCAATTTCAATAAACGCTGCAAAGGAATCATATCGTCAATTAAAAAGAAATGTTTCATGCCTGATTTAACAACAGTTTCTTCAATAGTATGCAAAGAATATTCATTGTATGGAACTTGTGCATAATGCGCGCAAAACGTACATTGTTGATAATAACAAGTTGTAGATGTTTTAAGAGGAATAACGGGGTGTGGAGTAAAATATGTATCTAAATCATAGATAGAAAAATCAAGTGAGTGATTCATATTAAGATTGGAATGAGAAATCTGTTTTTTTTCAATGAGCTTTAACAATTCAATTTCATTTCTACAATGATGATCAGCCAATTCAATTAATTTTGTATTCACGCAAGGGCCACCAACAACTGTTATCGTATCCAAATCTTGTAGTAAAGCATGTGCGAAGAATGCTTGTGAAGAGTACACAATACTAAATGCTATAATATCTGCTTGTTCAGATTTTATTGAAGCAAGTAATTGATCATAAAATTCCGGTGTACTTCCTTGAACAACCAATTTATTATTCTGAGCATAGATTTCTTTAGTAGATTTGTGATACTCGTTCGCAATTTTCTCATATTCCTGCCAATTAGACGATTGAAAATAATCCGCATACGTAGCAAACTTTAATTGATGAAATTGTAAGTTTAGATCCAGTACTTTAATTTCATGTGAAGAATTATGTGACAGAAAGGAGTGTAGATTAGTAAGAGAGTAAGGTGGGCTTACGGGTGTACAAAACGGCAAATACACTAGGAGGATTTTCATTGTATAATTAATAGAAATGCACCGACCGGGATTCGAACCCGGATCAAAGGCTTGGAAGGCCTCTATCCTTTCTGGCGCGCCAGAAGCCAGTGAATCTCTGATTCTAACGCGTAGCCATTAGACTATCGGTGCGTACAAGCATCAACAAGCATGAGATATATAAAAGTTACTCTTGAATTATGGTTGATTATGTAGAAAGAAAATACTTAAATTATCTTAGTTTCCCTAAAGCGCGTGGATTCAGATACGATTTATTTGATGTATCTGGATATAATGAAGAACCAAATTTTGACTTAAAGTTATCAGGTGAGCAACTATTAATCCAAGAATTAGGAAAATTAACGATACATCTTTTATGTTTATTTCTATCAAAATCAAATTCTTTTGATTGACCCCATAAATAGCTTTTATCGCCCCACTGTTTTCCTTGCCAAGTCATTGAGAAACCAAGAGCCAAAAAATCTTTTTGATAATTACCACCTACATGTGCTAAGTCAAATATTTGTCTATCTGTAAACTGTGGGGTAAATACATGCTTTTGCACATAATCATTTACTGTTTGCCTGGTTCTAGACGCATTCAATTTAATATCACCAGATTCATGTGCAATTTTTGCTTCTCTACCAAGCTTGATTTGTTCACGGTATTTTCCTAGATCATCATACGTAATACCTTGCACCCGTGCCAATTCAATTTTATCAATTAATTCTCTTGTATTTTTAATATCTGGAAAAAGGTGTACCATTCGTGGATCGATGTTTTTATTGGCTAACACCATTGATTGATCAATCGAACGTCCATATTTGACAAATTTTTGTGTATCAATATTATCTTTTTTGAGTTGATTATAAAAAGATTCAACTTCACTTGATGGTAAACCATTTGATAAAACATACTGAGTAAAATCTGCGCTAATACCTTTCTTGATTAGATTGGTTGTGTATCTGATAGTATCAACATTCATCCCCATTCCTACTTGATAAAGATAATCTTGAACATCATTAAAAGATAGGTTACTTTTCTTCAGACGTCTATTTACAGTAATTGCTTGTTGTGTATCCCAAAATCTTTCTGAAACACAGTAATCGACTTTTCTTATAGCAAGATTAACTCTTCTTCTAAAATCACCTCTATAACTATGCACTTCAGAGGGATGTACTCCTCTTCTTCTGGCCATATCTTGCCAATCCATCTTCATAAATAATGCACGACGTCTAACCTCTTCCGGATTAAATAGAATTATTCCTTCTCTTCGCATTGCCTTTTGTGTGGTTCTATTCCATAAGTTTGGATAATAAAAGTTAGATCTGCAATTTTGAGCAGATGCATTTGGACTTAATAGTAATCCAAAACCCATAATGCCTGAAATTGCTGCTTTTGTTGTATCATGAAGAATTTTTTCAAGTGAGATCATATTTTTGTAATAATTGGAATTATTTATAAATCTTTTGCTACCCTTGAGTAAAGAACTAACTGAAATCACAAATTCCGTAATTCTTTTAAACAAGATCCCCTTTGCTATACAAATGGCAGAGATATCAGGTCAAGAATGCAGTTTTTGCAGCAAAAAAACACTCACACTAAGAGAAGAGGAGATTGATATTCCTCATTTTGGCAGAGTATTTGTTCTCGTCGCTGAATGTAGTTCATGTCACTATCGTAAATCAGATGTTGAACCAGCAGAACATAAAGATCCAGCTAAATATACACTAGAAATTGAGGGTGAAGACGATTTGAATGTTAAAGTTGTAAAATCTGCTGAAGCAACATTAAAAATTCCTCGAATTATAACTATTGAATCAGGACCTGGCTCAAGTGGATATGTAACAAATGTTGAAGGAGTAATTGAACGCGTAAAGAATGTTATTCAAGCAGCAGCAGAATCCGAAGATGATTCCTCGGCAAAGAAAAAAGCAAAAAATGTTGTTAAAAAACTAAACAAAGTATTATTTGGAAAAGAAAAGCTTAAACTAATTATTGAAGATCCAAGTGGTAATAGTGCAATTATTTCTGATAAAGCTCAAAAAAGTAAACTTTAAGTTGTAGAAATTTCTTCCATTGGAATCTCTAATATTTCCTCATCATCAATACTATTTGGAATTGGTGGCATATCTTCATGTAATAAATTGTATAATTCTCGTAATTGTGGTTTAATTGATTCTAGTAATACTTCTTTATCAGCAACTGGATGATTAAAATACGTCTCTCTATATGTGTTAATACAATATTGCGTAAGAACTTGTGGCAACTGTTCAAATACCTTATACATTGACCAAAACGTAGTTGAATTTTGTGCTGAAAAATGAGAACTATCATATCTAGGAAACACAAACATAGGTATAACGTCTGGATTTTCATCCAATCGAATATCTAATCTCTCATATACCCGTATGTCCAGTTTATCACCCACTTTGTCATATTCAAATTCATGAGATGCACGTAAGTCACTCATGAACCATTGGTTAGCTGAAAACATACCTCCTGCATGATCACGAAGCAATTCCCTTTCGTATAATGTTGTGGCACCTAAATATTCTGCAGCGCTTACCTTTCCCTTGCTACCTTTGAATATACGTTGCAGGACGTTTGCCGCATCTTTTCGTTTTGATGAAATAAGAGTTCCATCGGTTTTTAGTTTGATACTAAATGAGTCCTTTCGACGAAGATCAAAATCATACTCGAAATCTGCATCTACAGAATCACAATATAATGCCGTATTTAGAGTCGGGTTTGAATCAGATTGAAGTGATAATTATATTGGCATTCTTCCTTTGAGATCTAATACAATTTGATTATATCCTTTGAGACCTATTTTCAAAACGTCTTTTGTAATTATAAACCCATATGATCCAACTAATAATCTATTATGCCGAGCATAACCCGAATAATCAGTTGTGTTTTGTACAGGGTCCAAAGATCCAGTAATATGCAGAAGATAATCTCTATCTGAAGAAATATGCAAGTCAATGGGTAGAAGCGTCTCAACAATAGGAAGTACTGCATTCATATAATCAGTTAACGTTTCTTCTAATGAGGAAACATAGTTATCAATTCGAATCTGTAAGCCACTTGGATCTAAAAGAGGAGCACTAACTTTTTTCTTATCTATTCCTTTAAGATGTGCAAAATGAGCCAAATCATGGTACACACTTAAGCTAGATCCTTTGAATTTTTCACTTAATAATCCATAAACGTATCCCACTCGCTCTGTTTCTAAACTAATCCCATTGCTTGATAGATATTCTAAATCTCGTTCAATACCTGGGACATCATTACGAATTTGCGCATAATCTAATACTTGCAGAACTGATGCTGCTTGCTCAGAATCAAGATCATTGATAAAAGAAAGGACGGATTTCTCGTCATCGCTTAATTGCAGTTCATGGGGTTTTATATGTGCACGTTCAAGAACAGATAGACGGCTGTATACTCCTTTAATTTTCTGTGCTTCCTCAAGAGTGATCATAGTAAAAAATTGGGAGATTAAACGTATATAAATATTTAGGAAAAGAAGTATTAAATCAAAACATTTCTAATATCTTGTAATGATCATTAGGTTCTGCGGTCAAACACGCCTTTATTACGGACCCAATATCTGTGTTGGTTGTTCTATCAACTTGTGCTAAATGTTCTGAAAGCAACACCATGTCACTTTGAGCATATACATTATCTCTATAATGTTTAAGATTATCTGCATATACTGAGTATTCCATACTTGGATCATTAGCAAAAATATGATTACCCGTGGTCATTTTGTATATTACTTGGCCCAATGACACTAGATCATTAGCCCTAACATAAGAACCATATCTTCTGTTACACACCGAAGGAGCATTTAGATCTGTTGTTGATGAACCTAAGTCGATAATAATAGATTTATCATTTTCATCATCAATCATTATATTTGAAGGTCTAATATCACAATGATACCAAATTCCTGCATCACGCATTTCTATTAAACCTTTTAGAATTTCAGAACTTCTCTGGATTATTTCTGAAGGTTGTAACTCCCTATTACAAATTTTATTTTCTAATGTTGATCCTTTAATATAAGAAATTGGAAGAGCAATAGAATCTCTGACAGATCCTTTTAATTGAATAACATAATTAGCACCTCTTAACTTACTAAGCATAGAAGCTTCATGATCAATATTATTAGAAAATTTCCATGCTTCTTCTCCATCAAAAAAAATTATTCCTTGACCTCCAACACCAATTAGTTTTAATTTTGTTATAAGATCTTCCCTCCCTTGATTGTTATGATATACAGCAACTTCATTATTTGAACTTGGATGAGAGAATTCAGGAGGAACTATTTCTAATAATTCATACACTCTTTTAAATATTGGATAGTTATTCTCTACAGAAATATTAAGTATAAATTTTTTAGAAATTTTTTCTGTTCGCTCAACAATAATTCCTGAATTCATAAATACCCTATAAAGAATTTCAGGATTATTTGGTAATTGAGATATATCGGTACTTGCTGCATCATTACTAAAAGTGATATTGATTTTATCCATAAGTAGAACATTTTATTAAATAGATATAAAACTTTTTGATGAAATATACAACTTACTAATCACTACCTTCCTTAAAGACTTGTGCCAAATCAATCATATATTTACCTTCCTCTAATTTAACCACCAAAGGATCTTTTTTAAATAAATGAACAAGATCTAATTCATATTTACCTGGTTTTAATATACGAATACTTTCTAAATCAAGAACTATTGGAGCATTGGTATCTTCACGACGTACATTAATGATTTCAGTTACGTCTTCTTCAATCTGCTCTTTTTCTGATGAAGATAAATTATTAATAATTTTTTTGCCTTCCTCTAAGGCTGATTGCTTAATAAAGAAAAAGAGGCGAGCGCCACATGAGCAGCCTTTCAAAATTTCTTGAGCACCATTGGGGTAAATTTCATTACATCGCACACATTGGTGAGGCATTCTTTATCGTTTTTTTCTTCTGCGTTTTGCAGGTGTATTCTCTTTAGTAAACAGTTCAATTTTATCTGGATTTTGCTCAATGCGTTTAACAACATTTGCAGGTCCAATAATTGTCATTCCAGTTCTATCACCAAGCAATAAATTTGCCATGACACCCCTCATTCTTTGCAAGGTATCAGCATTTTTTTGTTCAGGATAGACGACACTTAGTTCAATTCCTCTAAATTTAGGAGATATCTCTTCCATGGTGATTTCAATCAAATCTGCCTCCTCGTTTTTTTTGAGGCGACCTTCCATGATTACAATTTTTTCTTCTTTAACAATATTAAGCAATTTATTTATCCGCTTAGCTGGAGATAAATTCTGAATATCATTATGTGGAACAAATTGGAACGTAACCATCGTATCTTTTTTTACTATTTTCCCCTTTTTTTATTTTACTTTATGTGTAGTATATTAAACAATGTATTTAAATCTTTTCTAGACAAGCTTGAATACTTCTTCATAAAACCGATCAAGATTTTTTCCATATTTGGCGGAAACACCAACAATTTCATATTGTGGAAACGCTGCTTGAATCGCTTCTAGTTTAGATCGCTTAAGATCAACTTTATTGGCGGCTATTAATACAGGAATATCCCTTGCTTGTAAGTTACCGATAATGGTGATATTTACTTGGCTATACGGATCTTTAGTTGAATCAAGGACAACAACTACTGCATCCATATCATCCAACCACTTTATAGAATCAATTACTCCTCGTGTTGCTTCTTTTGCTCTTTTTTTAGCTTCACTTTTTTTCATACCACGTTTTAAAAAATCTTCATAATCTATTCTTGTAGCAATTCCTGGTGTATCAACAAGAGAAAAGGTAAGCTCTTTACCTTTATCATTTTTTATAGTAACTTTTTCTTTAATGGTAATTTCACGCGTTTCATGCGCAATATGAGAAACACTTGACATCTCTTCATCAAGCCAATCTTTACAGATTCTATTTGCTAAGGTAGATTTCCCTCCATTTGGAGGACCATATAAGCCTAGTTTAATATGGCTCTTACGAGTAAATGGATTAAAATTTAGCTTCTTTAGTAATTTTTTAAAAAATTTCTTGACCATCTACACACTCACCAATGTCAGGTTTAGAGTAAGGGCTTATTAAAGTTTTTGGTGTTTGAATAATAGGAACCTAAGATATTACTCTAATCTATGGTGTTCACCGGTTATGCTAACTAGATTTACTCCTAATTCATCGATGCGTTTACCAGAGTAGCGTTTTTCGTATGGAACATCTATGTATGTTCGTGACATTAATTGCCATGTAAGATCACAAAGCTTACGCACATTATCTCTATGTTTACTTTGTGCAAGGACAGTATTATACCCTTCTCCATACGCATAATATGGTAGCATTAATCTTAGATCTGCTACACGGTCTCGTTTAAACATCCATTGCCTAGCACGTGATGGAAGATCATCATAGGAAGGATGTCCATCTACAAAACGTCTAATTTCTTCTTCAGTGTACGTTGAATTTGTTGAGGCAATACGAATATTTTGCAATATTCGCATAGCCATTGTCGCTGCAAGCATATCGTGATAATTAGGGTATGCTTCTTGAATTGATTCAGATTTTTTCCAAAAAAAGTCGTGAAATAATCGAGGAATTCTACTCTCAGTAGGTCTACAATATATGTTAAATAAACCAGTTACGGCATCAGTAAGTGATGGACCAACTCTCATTTCATTTGGATCTAGGATTTTACCTATTTTATCAGTTACTTTATCACCCATTCCTTTTCCTCGTCTCTCCTCATACACTAATACGTTATGAGGTCCATAATCTCCATGAATTGTGCGAAGACGACCAGACATAATTGAATCCTCAATATCGTTTGCAATATCAAGATATGAAACTCGCTGAAATGTAGGGCGCGCATCATTGAGCAAATTGTCGGTATCAAGAGTTATTGTATAAAACAAATTTTGCCAATCTCTAATAAATTCATTAAAATCAATACCTTTTGTGGTAAGGTATGATCTCACAGATCTTTTATTGTTGGTATGAGTCATTTTGGAAGTAGAAGGTTGAAGTTCAGAATATTCAAGACTTAAACCTCCAACAAACCCATACATATATGTTCTTAAACGGCACTCTTCTTCCCACGGAGTTCGAAATTCAACTGGAAATAATTTTGGTTTCTCATCTTTCCACAAAGTAGCAATAATTTCTCCTCTAATATCCTCATCAAATTCGGAAATATTGTTATAAAATGAACTCAGATGTGTAAGAAGCTTTTCACGCCAACGATTCATTCGTATGTTATAATTACGAACAGATATTTCTTGTTCTACTGTAAAAATTCTACTTTCAATTTCATCTATACGCATTGGTTGAACCATCCTTTGAAGATCAATAAAATGTGACTGAAGTGGAACTCCTGGTTCATCTGACATAATTATACCAAGGTCATCAGGAATAATTCCAAGAAGAGTTGGAAAAATATCATACTTGCCCAATATATTGAGAATTTCTTTTTCTTTTCTATAATAAAAAGAATTTGGTTTGGGAAAACTATCTTGCTGTAGATCTGAACGTTTATTTAAATCAGCATAATTCAAAGAACTGTCACTAAGATCATATCTCTTTACTACAACTTCTAAAACTCCATTATTTTCAGCCTTAAGTTGATATTTAGATACAAATGAACTTCGTGACAAAGAAACTGGTTGATCTTCTTCAACAAGGCTTTCAAATTCAGATGTACTCCATTGCTCTACCATTTACATAAAAAATGGGTTGATTTCATTTAAATCTTTCGACATTACTTACTTTACAGTGAAATCTGCCTGATATACAACTCTACCTAAATTATGAACAATATTAACAATACTTTTTACCCGTTCAGCTAATGAGCCAACAAAATCCAAGTCTTTGTTGGCAAGATAAAAATCCTCGCATTGTTTAACGCGATCTGTTTTTAATTCAAGAATTGCGTGGGCAATTTCTGCATCCTTCTGATAAAAACTCTTCATAACTTTGATATATGCTTCTTTAGTATTTCGTAACAGGTCAACTAAAAAAGCTTGTTCAGATTTTTTTAATTTTACCCCCCTCATATAACGTGCAATTCGTTTGGTTTCATCCGCGGCTCCTTCTAAATTGAATACAAACCACCATAGATGAAGCATATCATGACTTCGTAAATTATGTTTTTTATACATAAATGAAGGATTTCGTAATCCAAATTCAATCACTCTAAATACTAAAAACGAAAGTCTATTTACATCCTGATCCCTATGGTAAATACTATCATATGTATCTTCTTCAAACATATTAATACAATCTTCAAGTAATGAGCGTAAAATAACATCGATTTTTCTAATTAAATTGGTAATGGATATATTATCCATATTAAGAAAATCGCGTGCAACAATTTTTTTTGATGTTTGCTCCATTACTTCAAGAGCCATAAGATTCTGAATGGTTGCTTGAATTTCTTTAGCTTTCTCTTTCATTTCCTCCCCATATAGTGTAATTGATTTGTAATCATTAATGTATGCAGAAATTATTTCTCGTTGTAACCGACGAACGGATTTTCCATCTATTTGAATTGATATTTCCCTTTCTTCAGATTCTTTAAGGTCATGAGGTGAAACTAACAAATTAGTATCTCGGACATCGACTGAAAGAAGGGCCCCTTTTTGTAAATTATTTTGTTTAACCCAGTGTTTAGGTAAACTGATAACATAACTATTTTTTCCAAAAGAGATCAATTTTCTAAATTCCATAGTATTACCAGACAACCTACAAAGAGGCATATACCCTTTATAGAGAGATATATGTTATTTGGTAAAAGTATTTATATTTAAATGTTTTGTAACAATAAAGAGTTGCCAGAAGGCTCTTCTGGTATGTGTGGGTGGGGTGGCGTAATATGAAACAAACAAATGATATGTTTGGGTCTAAGTATAGACCTGATTTTGGCGCGATGCGCTTAGAAGAGTTATGGGAAGAAGAATCGTTTTACTCGCAAATGGGTAGGCGACAATTACTTGAGCAAGATGCATTAAGTAGTGAGGAAGACGCATTTATGCAAGGTTATGAAGACGCATGGGATCTTGTTCAAGATCAGTCGGAGGAAGGACAGGTGTAAATGCCACTAAAAGATCTACTTGGTTTAAAGGGATGTAAAATCCCTGAACATGAGATTATGGCGCGTTTACAGGAAGCGTACATGTCTAAAAAAGATAGTGTTGTGTTTAACGGATCTGATGGAGAGATAGTTACACTGCGCATAAATCAGGTAGATCCAATCGGTATAATACGTAGAGAATTTACGTAAAGGCTTTTATACTTTCTTTTTTTTCTTTTTTATATGAAAAATATTATAATAGATACTAATGCATGGATGGCAACAATTGAGTTTGGTATAGACTTATTTAGAGAATTAGAAAAAACATGTAACTTTCCATACAAGATTACAACAGTATCAAGAGTAATTGAAGAACTTCAAAATGTTGTTGAAACACAACGCGGTAAATACACACGAGCAGCAAAATTATCATTAGACATTATTTCTAAGAAGAATGTAGAAATTATTCCAAGTAACGGTTTTGTTGATGATACATTAATTGCCAAATCCTCAGAAGGTGATATTATTCTAACGCAAGATAAAGAATTAAAAAGTAA
>CAYOOY010000010.1:0-29662 GCA_964405725.1 uncultured Methanosarcinales archaeon
AACGTCTGACCTTCTTTCAACGATTGATAAAACAAGAACGGGAATTGACGCACAAAAAGTGAGTGCTGCTTCTGCATCAGCACAAAGTGGAGAAGTTTCGGGAATTAATAGTGATATTAAAACAAAATTAACAGCACTTGATTCAAACCCAATTGCTAACAAGTACGATTCAACGCTAATAAATGCAACTCTAACATTACTTGCGACCGCACAAGAACGAAATAATGAAGCAATGGAAGCTAAAGGAACTGATGAAAATTCAACTGATATCTTATCACGCATGCTTAAAGATACTAGGGATGCATTAGTTAAAATTGATACTAAACTTAGAAGCAATACCTCAACGAATGTGACTATAGGTGAAGGAGTTTCTATAGAAAGTTTAGTAAATGGAATTCAAGCTGATATAAATCTTGCAAATGCCAAATTAGCAGCAGCTGCAAGTGTAATTAGACAAGCTTCAGCAAATATTGATACTGGTTCAGCTAAGTTACAAACAACAACAGAGGACCTAGGAAAAATTCAAGAAAGTTTAGATGAGATGAGCAAAAATCTTGCTGGTATAAAAGTAACAGAAGCAGGTACTGTTGCAGCACCGATTACTATGAAGGTTGAAAAAGTAGCTGTGCAAGGAACATATCTTAGTTATTTATTTCCAGCTCTGCTTATTTTAGTAATTATGTTTAGTAGTTTACCACTTGGAACAACACTTGTTATGATTGAGAAAAATAATCCGGCATTTTTTAGAAATTTTTTCTTGCCAGTTAGAAAAGTAACATTTATTGCATCAATTTATTTAACAAATTTAGTTTTAATTTTAATTCAAATAGCGGTCATATTAGGGATCTCTATGATATTTCTTAGAGATTCATATGCACAACTTCCGTATGTTGCGTTGATATTGTTTATTGCTGCATCTCTCTTTACGTTTATTGGAATGGCAGTAGGATACGTGTTTACTTCAGAGGAAACAGGCGTACTTGCTTCTATTTCTTTAGGAAGCGTCTTTTTATTAATTTCTGGAGTTATTTTCCCTCTAGAAGGTGTCTCTGCAGTTCTTAGAAAATTTGTCGTCTTTAATCCGTTTGTAATTGCAGAAAAATTGGTTCGACAAACATTCTTATTCAAAGCAGGAATAAATGAAATTTATATGGATTTGTTAATTTTGCTTACCTATGCAGTTGTTATGTTCCTTGGAATTTTAATAATGGAAACATTATTACATAAGCATCTAAGTCATAAGTTCTTAAAGACTCATCATAAAAGACATAAAACGAAGGATGCCATCAAAAACAAACAACCCTAAATTAGTCGTCATTTCTGGAACTCCGGGGACGGGCAAAAGTACATTAGCTCTCTTGCTTGTAAAAAAGTTAAAATGGAAGCGAATAGATTTATCCAAGCATTATGATGAAGTATCCACTAAGTACAATAAAAAGAAGGAATGTTATGATATCAATGTTAAAAAATTAAGTTCTTTTATTGAAGATAAAATCCAGATACTTGGTGGTAATGTGATTGTGTTTGATAGCCATATTGCGCACCTTCTTCCTGCAAATATGATTGATCTGTGCATCGTTCTTACATGCTCCGATATCACTAAGCTTGAGGATCGATTAATAGATCGTGGGTATAGTGCGAGAAAAGTAAAAGAGAATGTAGAGGCTGAGATCTTTCAAACGTGTTGGCTAGAAGCACAGGCAAATTCAGTGATAACGTTTGATACTTCAAAAAAAGTTAGTCAGAAGCAGTTTTTAGACAAAATTAAGCAATCTTTATAAAACACATTCTTTACAATTACGATATGACTAAACTAACAGCGCAGCAGAAACTGAAACTAAAAAAATTGCTTAAAGAGCTTAAGCTACATCGTGCGCCCCATACTGAATTTGTTACCGTATACATTCCTGCAGGCTACGAATTACACAAAATCACACAACATTTGGCTGAAGAACTAGGAACAGCTTCAAATATTAAATCTGCAGGAACACGAAAAAATGTTCAAGCAGCCCTTGAGAAAATGATTCAGCATTTACGTACTATTGGAAAGAATCCAGAGAATGGTCTTGCCGCCTTTGCTGGAAATGTTGCAGCAGGAGAAGGTAAACAAGATCTGAGGGTGTGGAGTTTTGAGCCACCAGTTCCTCTTAACACACGAATTTATAGGTGTGATAAACTTTTTATGACAGATTTGCTTGAAGAAATTTTGGTGGATCATAATGCCTTTGGTTTAGTGGTACTTGATCGCAGAGATGCAGTTATTGCACTTCTAAAAGGAAAAACAATTGTACCGCTAAAAAAAACACATTCAGAAGTTCCTGGAAAATTTAAAGCAGGTGGACAATCTGCGCAACGATTTGCACGACTTAGAGAAGGTGCATATAAAGATCATTTTAAGAAAATAGCAGACCATATGAAAGACCAATTACTTCCACTTGGAAACAACCTTAAGGGTATTATTATAGGTGGTCCAGGAACAACAGTTAATTCTTTTTTAGGTAAAGATTATATTACAGGAGATTTGAAGAAAAAAATTATTGGAACTAAAGATCTCTCTTATACAGGAGAAATTGGATTGCAAGAACTTCTAGATAGGTCAGGTGATTTATTAGCAAGTGAAGAAATTGCAGCTGAGAAACAAATAATGAATCGTTTTTTTAAAGAAATGCTTCACTCGCAAAGAAAGGTAACGTATGGAGAAGCAGAAACTCTTAAAGCGCTCGAAATGAATGCGGTTGATACGCTTCTACTTTCGGAATCATTAGAAGAAGATAAAATATTTGAGCTAGAAGAAAAAGCAGAGCAAGGAGGAGCAACTGTAAAGGTCATTTCAATTGAAACACGTGAGGGTGTTCAATTGCGTGATCTTGGAAAAATTGCAGCTATTCTCAGATTTGAAATATAATGAACTTAATTGAAGAATCATACACTCGCCTTTTTCCAAATAGAGACTTTTCTCATAAAACGTATATTGAATATAATCGAAGATTGAGTGCCTTTAACGCAAATATTGCATTAGATAAAAAAACATTAAAAGTTCATTTGAATTTACAATGGAAAGATATCGATGATGAAATAAAAATTGGGTTAATTCAACATTTATTGTGTAAGGTGCTAAAGCATAAAGCTCATACGCAAAATATTTCCTTGTATAATTCCTTCATAAAAAACATTCCGCTTCTTACAGCTCGAGTCACACCTCCTGCTCAGTTAGAGAATTCATATAATCGTATCTGTTCCAATTTGTTGCCATTTTCTGATTTGTCTCATGAACCTAATCGACCTAATATTAAATGGGGCCGTGAATCATTTAGAAAATTAGGTTGTTACAATTTTCATGATGATACCATAACGATATCTACTATTTTTAAGGATGCTCCAGAGCATTTACTTGATTTGGTCATGCATCATGAATTATTGCATAAACACTTCAAATTTGAACATAACAATGGAAGAAATTCATACCATGGTCCTGCATTTAAATCGGCTGAGAGGGAGTTTCCTCAATTTGAGGAAGCTGAACGAGAATTAACAAGATATATTAGGCAAAAAATGAAAGGAAAAACGCGAAAAAAGCCTAAATTTACGTCACTTTTTGGCCGGTGGCATAAAAACATTTAAAAATGGCACCCATTTCTACTCTTTAATGGCTCGTAAGAGATTTTTATCACTCAATGCAATGGATAAGATCATGCGTGAAGCAGGTGCTCATAGGGTATCTGATAGCGCAAAAGAAGCTCTTGCAGATGCTCTTGAATCGCGTGCAATCGAAATAAGTAATTCAGCACGAAATTTTGCTGAGCATGCGGGTCGAAAAACAATAACACAAAAAGACATAGAGTTAGCAGTCAAATCATAATGGGTGGGAAGTAAATGTATGATAAAAAATTAGTTAGTGTTGGTTCCTTGAAAAAGGGAGATACAATTATTATCGATGGGGTTGCCTGTAAAATAACAGACACCTCCACTTCAAGACCAGGTAAGCATGGTCATGCAAAAGTAAATATGATGGCAGTTGGCTTGCTTGATGGCAAGAAGCGTAATTTAGTTATGCCGGGTCATGATAAAGTTGAAACGCCAATTATTGAGAAAAAAACGGCTCAAGTGTTAAGTGTTGCTGGTGATAAAGTCAATGTAATGGACACAGCTTCATACGAAACGTTTGATCTTGATGTCCCTGAGGAATTTAAAGATCAAATTAAAGAAGGTTCGGAAGTGTTGTATTGGGTCATTATGGGATCCAAAGTGATAAGGCAGGTAAAATAAAATGGCAAAATTTCCAGAAGCAGATGCACGATTATTCAAAAACATATTTGTAGATAGAAAAACAAAACGAAAAATTCGTGCTAACCCTCTAAAAGTTCAGGCAGGGAAAGTTCGTGGCAGAGGTAATACTGCAGGAACGCGGCTACGACCTAAACGAAAAAAGTAAACTTTTATTTTTATAATTTTATTCTTATTTCTTTTTTTCAGAATAGATTCTTTTGTCTTAAATAGAAACTATTAAAAACCTCATACGTTTCTTCTTATTAGATGTTTGAGAATATTACTTCCTTTTTTTTGCAGTACAAGGTGATAATTTTGTTTTATTTAGTGCTATCTATGATTTTTTACTACAATAGAAAGAAACTAGATATTCAAGCAAAAATCATTTTTTTATGGCGTATGAAACTTGGAATACGATGGATGAGTAAGTATGCCAAAAAATATCGTGAATGGGTAGTTCTTTTTGGGTACATCTCAACAGGTTTAGGATTTATTGGTATGGGGTTTATCATTTTCGTTCTTTTTCAAAATGCATATAAACTTATTATAAGCCCTTCTGCACAATCAGGAGTCTCCGTTGTTTTACCTGGAGTTAATATTCCTGGCCTTGGAATTTTACCGTTTTGGCATTGGTTAATTGCTATATTCATCATTGCTATTGTTCATGAGTTTGCCCACGGCATAGTTGCAAGGGCACATGATGTTACTGTAAAAAATTCAGGAATTGTTCTTTTGGGTCCGATTTTGGGAGCATTTGTTGAACCAGATGAAAAGAAGATGAATAAAAAATCAGATATCTCTCGTTATTCAATTTTGGCAGCAGGACCCATGTCAAATGTTGCACTAGCACTAATCGTATTCTTATTACTCACTTTTGCGGTTGCTCCAAGCCATCAGGCAATGGTCGATCCAACCGGTTTTAGTTTTGGAACATATGTTGCAGATGATTTACCTGCCGCCAAATCTGGATTGCCAACTGATGTGACAGTTACTGCAATAAATGGAAAATCAACAGTAGATTTTCTGACGTTTGCAGATAATTTAAAGGAATTCAAACCCGGAGATACGGTGAATCTAAACACAAACAAAGGCGAGTATTCTCTTACTTTGGCCGAGCATCCTGATGATTCTTCAAAGCCCTACTTAGGAATAAATAATATCAAAAATGATTTTTCTCTGAAAGAAAAATATAATCAAGGAGCATGGAAATACACATATTTTGGCCTTGAAACCATAGGTGAATTTTTCAGATGGCTTTTTATTCTTAGTTTAGGTATAGGACTCTTTAATTTACTCCCATTACCTATTGTTGATGGTGGGCAAATGACACAAATATTCTTGACACGATTAAAAGGAGAAAAAGTAGGTAATAAAAGATATCACCAGATAAGTGCGTTATTCCTTCTCTTGCTGGTATTTAGCTTGGTCTTTCCTTTTGTATATGGATTGACATAGCCTTTCTTCTAATTAGTATCAAATATTTCTAAACCCTGTTTTTTGACCTGCATAAACTTTAAATAATAACAATTAGCTAAAGTCATCTCATGACCTATACAATTTTGGTAGCGGATGATTCTTCGTATGTACGATTTCAGGTAATAATGATTTTAGATTATATTGAAAAATATGCCTGTACACATGCTGAATCGCTTGCCAAAGCCGTTACTAAATTGCAAGAAAAAGAATTTGATCTTATTTTTGTCGATAGCGATTTTGGAAGTATTAGTCAAGTAGAGGAATTGGAAAGTTTCTTATTTTCCATATCTCCAAAAACGCAGGTTGTGACAATGGTCTCACCAACACGAGCGAAAAAAAATAATATTAACAAACATGAATTTGTATTATTCAAACCAATAACACTTGAAAATGTAAAGAAAGTTTTAAATAACTATAAGAACAATATAACAAATATACAAGAAACTTCTGGTGAAGATTTAGTTTGAGGTGAATTATGAAAAAAAGAGTATTGATAACAAACATGCCATCGAGTACGTCGCTTTATGCGGAATCAAAAATTAAAGTCGTAGTGCAGCCAAGACCATATGTTGCAATTGCACAATTAGCTGCATGTTTAATCGAAAAAGACGTAGATGTCAAAGTAATGGACTTAGGCTTATCAAGTACACCTGGAAAATTGTTGGCAAAAGCATTAGTAGAATATGATCCTCACTACGTTTGTTTCTCTTTTTCCACGCCTTTATTTAAGGAGTCTTGCGAATATGCACAATTTGTAAAAGAAAAAAATCCGAAGGTCACGTTGATTGCAGGTGGTGTTCATCCATCTATTTATCCTAAAGAAGTACTTGAAAAATCAGTAGTAGATGTTGCTGTAATGGGTGAAGGAGATGTTGTTCTTCCAGAAATTGTTCTTGCTGATGATTTATCTCACGTAAAAGGACTCATGTATCGAGATGAAAATGGTGAATTCAAAACTACGGGTCGAAGAGCTCCTCCTGAAAATCTTGATTTTTTACCCATGCCCGCATGGAATTTATTTGATGTTAAATCATATACGATGCCACGGCTTATGGCTAGGCGAAACCCTGTTGGAACTATTGAAACTTCACGTGGTTGCCTTGCTGGATGTAGTTATTGTAACAAAACAGTATTTGGACGAAAATGGCGACATAAAACTGCTGAGCGTACTGTAGATGAATTTGAACATATGATGAAAGAAGGATTTAAGGAAATCCATGTGTATGACGATATGTTTACTACTGATCTTGATCGAGCAAAGAAAATATGCGATTTAATTGTTGAACGCGGTCTTGATATTTCGTGGCGTTTAGATTGTGGTGTTCGTGTTGATAGTGTAGATAAAGAGTTCTTTGAGAAAGCGAGAAAATCTGGCTGCTACGCTGTAGGATTTGGCTTTGAGAGTGGTAATCAGGAAGTACTTGATAATATTGATAAAGGTCTTAAAATTGAAGTAGCATATGACGCAGTTCGTTATGCAAAGGAAGCTGGATTAGAAACAGTTGGTTTTTTTATGTTTGGTCTTCCAAAAGAAACGGTGAAGTCAATGGATGATACAATTCAATATGCAATTGATTTAGATTTGGATTATGCTAAAGTGACTTTGGCAACACCATACCCCGGCACTCGATTCTTTACCGAAATGCAAGTTGCTAAGCGAATTCACTCAAAAGATTGGTCTAATTATAATTTTCATTCACCTTCAAAAGTATGGAATCATCCTAACTTAGATTGGGAAACGCTTGATAAATATTATAAGAAGTTTTATCGTAAATTCTACTTTAGACCTAAATACTTAGCACGACGTTTCGTACGTGATGTGAAGAAAGGCGATTTGTTTCATGATCTGTATTACGCTGCCAAGACATTTACATGATTGGCCATGAATGGCAAAAATATAAATACTTCTATATATTATTGTTCATATGGTTAAATTAGAAGAACGAATTACAAAGATTGAGAAAAGGAATAAAAGAGTCGAATTAGATAAGTCCTGGGAAACAAGTTGGACGCGAATTTTTTCAATTTCAATTTTAACTTATCTTGTAATTGTGATGTTTTTCTTTTTTGCGTCATTACCAAACCCCTTTGTAAATTCTATAGTTCCAACAACGGGTTTTGTTCTTTCAACACTATCTTTACCATTCATCAAAAGATTTTGGTTAAGATATAATTAAAATGAATAATTTCTATTTATTCACTCTGAGTTACTCGAGTATCTTTCACATAAATAATGTGATAGCCAAATTGAGTTTGAACGATATCTGAGATTTCTCCTTTCTTCATTGCAAATGCAGTATCAGTAAATGGTGCTACCATTGCGTTTTTACCAAACCAACCAAGATCTCCACCATTTACTTTAGATCCAGTATCATCAGAGTATTGTTGAGCAAATTGAGCAAAATTAGCTTTTGTAAGATTATCTTTAATTGAATCAATGAGCTGTTTGGCAACTGCAGGATCTTTATTTTCTGTTGAAATTAATATGTGAGCAGCATTTACTTCCTCTTTTGGTTGAAAGAATATCTTTGTATCTTTTGAACATGTAAAGTCTACTTTCCAAGTAATAATTCGACCACCTGTAACTTGTCTGACATCATCAAACTTTTCAAAACACTTTAGACCATGTCCATCAAAGAAAAAAAGTTGGGTGAACATACTTTTTGCTTGAAGAGGGTGAGATAACAAAACACTGTTCCCAGGAAGCAATATTGCTGATGCTCCCATTAGGTTTCCTGTAAATTGTTTTTCTTCAATACCTGATTTTGTTGCATATACAATGCTGTTTGGATGAACTATACCTTCTCTTGTTTTTATTGAAGCATCTTTTGTTTTTGAGTTAATAATCAATCTTGTTTGTGCATTAATTGAACATTCTAAATTTTCTTTAACTTGTGTACATCCAAATCGTTGCTGATATCCGGGCCACGGACTAATCCAACTATCTGCGCTGGTTGTTGTAATTTGCGTGTGCATTTTTTGAGCTTCTGTAGGGCTTAATCCAAATTTATTTTGAAGTATAGGAAGAGCTGCTGATCTTTCTAGTGTTGCAGTTTCAAAGTACATTGTTGCTTTTGTAAAATCCCATGCGCCAAAATGTCCCCAAACTCCTGCTTTTCCTACCATATCTTCTGAAGTAATATAGAATTGATCAATTAAATCTTCACAATATGTAACGGCGATAACTTCTGCAATTTGTGCTGTTTCTAATCCCTCTTGTTGTAATATTTTGATAGCTTGCTTCTTATCGTTTACAACCATAATTTTATTTAGGATGTCAACTGCTTTATCTGTACCTTGATCAATGTGTTTTTCAATAACATGTGGAGCCTTTTCTTGACCGCAATTAAGAGTACGAAGGATACCTACTGAAGTTTGTTCAGATGGGGTTAATAGGCTTTTACCAACCCAATGAATACGTTCGCCCTGGTCGGCACCATCAAATGTAACTCTTCGCTCTGAGATTGCTACAAACCAATGGCCAAAATCCCACCAAGATGTGATTAACGCATCTTGGGTATTATCTTTAATTTTTGTAAGTGTATTGAACCAAGCATCATTCATACTTGGAATTTCACTTTTAGCAACTCCCTGAGCTGCTTGAATTGGTGCAAGTAAAAGAATAAATATTCCTACAATATACAGCACACTAATTATTTTTTTATTCAGAGATAAATTTTTTGAAACCCAATTAGTTATATGTTCATATAAAATTCCAATGGCGGCGCCAAAAGAGAGAGCAAATGCAGGAACCATCAAGATCGAAAAACGAATTCCCTTAGTGAAGCCATATGCAGTTCCAACAAACCAAATTGATAGTAAAATTCCATATAATACTTTCCTATCGCCCTGCTTACTTGTATTTATAAAAGTTAAAATTAATCCTAGAATTGCAATTGCAAAAAGTAATTTTCCGCCCATTTGATTTATTATTGTTGAAAGAGGGATTACATTAAATTCAGCAACAGTTGTTAATACGTTTGGCCATACTGAATAACTTGCTACGGCCTTTAGATTAATTACATTTAGTGGTTCCTGAAATGCAAGTAAAAAAATGATAACACCTGATAAAGCTGTTATGAAAATTGCAGAGCTAATGAAAAATAATGAGCCTGATGCGAGGACACTTTTTATTCGCGCACGAGCTTTTTCTTTTCTAGCTGATGACCCCTTGAACAAAACTCCGAGCTGGAAGATGAAATATAGCACACAACTAACTACAATGAAATCAAAAATATACCACCAGCCACCCCATGTGGTACTGTATAACCCGCACACTAATCCACCAAATATTCCATATACTAATTTGTGACGTGTTGATTTTGCATCAAAGGATTCAAAAAATAGCCACATAATTAACACGGGAAATAATATGTTATATGGGTCAGTATCGGAAAAACCGGCTGGGGTTCTTGCAAGTAACGCTGTATTTATGGCAATAATAAATGTTGCAAAAAATCCTCCCATATTTCCCGCGATTTTTCTTCCAATTAAGAACGCAGGTATTAGTGATAAACCAATAATAATGACGGGAACCCAAAACACAACACCCATTAATGATATATTACTGTTAAAAAAACTAATAAACTTGAATAGTGCAACTTCAAAATATAAATGCAAAGCAGACCCTGCTTCTCCTCGTTTTCCTTCACGACCATTTCGAAGGTAATTTACTCCTTCTCCATTCACAAGATCTGTTCCAAAATGTCCATTAGTAACATAGTTTCTCGCTTCAGTGAACCACAAATAGGGATCAATTGCAAGCAGATATGTTTGTCCACTCTCATCTTGAAATTGTGCTTTTAATTGATTGGAATTGGCTTGTATTTGTTGATTAATAACATCTTTTTGCTCTTTTTGTATCTTATCAAATTCAGTTTGAACAAGAGTTTGTCTGTTTTGCTCAGGTAAGTTTGGATATTGGGCATTGATTTGATTCTCAATTTGTGATCGATAATGTTGATGGACATTGTTTGTAGCCCAATCATCAGTAACTGGAAGATATGCGGGCATTGCTCGCAAATATGTGGACACGCCAATTGAAAGTAGGATTAGTACTACAGGAACAATCCAACGTGCATTGTTTTTGACAAAAGCACCTATTTTTTGCGGATCGATTGCAATCTCTTCTGTATCTTTTGATTCTTTATCTTTACTTTCTTTAGAATCATCTGAACTAAATAAATTTGAAAATTTTTTCTTCATACCTGAAAAATCAATATTTGTCTCTTCAGGAACATCATCAAAAATAGTATCTTGTATATCGGATTCTAATTTGTGTGTTTCTGTGGAAGAATCTATCTTATTTTCGTTATCTTTCTTTTCTTTATCTCCATCAGAACTAAAAAATGAGCCAATTTTCTTTTTCATACCAGAAAAATCAATTTCAATTTCGTCTTCATCGACAATCGATTTATCATTATCCATCTTCGATTATTAAAAAAGTTCGTTTATAAAGATTGTTATGGGGCAGTACACTAATACCAGGATTTGCATTGGTTGTTTCAATAGAATACCTTCAATAACCAAAACCTTTATTAAAATCACTTATCTTACTTATAGATTACAGAGGTGTATTCATGACAATTTCACATCCGGGTGCGGGGCATCATCATAATTTACGTTTTTACATAGTTCTTATTACGCTAGTTGTTGGTGGCATTTTTATTGTATATCTACTTAATACCAGTGAGAATGTTGATTTAACTGCAGCAGTAATTGGTCTTGATCAAGAACCAGAGAAAGCTACAGGCACTGAAGAAAGTGCAATTGTTGTTTCACAGGAAGGAACCAGTAACCCCATTTTAGGCGATTTTTTGAATAAAAAAAGTAGTGATATTAATAAAGATACACCTACTATAAGAGAAGAAGGTGTAGTAACTACTAAGCAAATGGATTTTGAATTGCTATTTGATCAAATACCCGAAATATCAAATATTAATCAAGTGGATGTATTAGAATTAGAATTTGCGGATATTAGCACTAATATTAATGTTAATAATGATAAATTAGGGTTAAATGATTTGCAGGAAGTGACACTACGTATCGAGAAGTTTAGTGGTAAAACTCATTTTAGTGATAATGGTCTTTCTATAGATGGTACAGCAAAGCGAATAGAAGTAAATGGTGTAAGCTTAGCAAGTATTGATGATTTGAATATTAGTTTTGATTCTTTGGATTACGATGTGTTAAAAGTAAATGAAGTGGATTTAGATTTCCTTGAATTGGCACCAGGAAAAGGTTCTTTGAACTTAGTAGATCGATTTGATTATTCAGCAACCAATGATGCCATTACTATTTACAAAGCTAGTGGCGAGATGATAGTTGATAGAGAAGAACAGCAATTTTATCTAAATGGTGTAGTTGGTGCTGTATCAGTTCAATCAGATGCAATTAATTATGTTGTTAATTAGAATTAGTAATTGATTCTATTATTTTTTGATTCTTTAACATTAGATCAAGTTTCGTTTTTCTAAATCTGCTTTTTTAGTTTCTCTACGATATTGTGCATATTTATCATCTAGAGAAAATTTTGGGGGCTTTGGTTGAATTGTTGCTGTTTCACAATGTGTTTCTTGTAATGTGTAGGTATTACAAGATGTGCACTTAAGAATACGTTTCATTATTTTTTCTCACGTTCAAAATCAGCCTGTGATTCTTTATCATTAAATTTGTCTATACATTTTAACACCTGTGATAATTTCTCTTCAGCAGGAGGATAATCAACATCTTCTATTTGGATTTTGAATCTTCCTGCTCCTAAATAAAAAATATCAATTTCAGAGCCAATTTCTTCAATTTTTTTGAGCGTCTTTTTGATTTTGATAATACCTTCTGAGTCTGTAGAAGTCATTGTGATGACTCCTCCAATAACAACTTTTTTTGGTTTAAATTTATCCAATACTGCTGCAGTTATTTCCTTAGCAAGAGCTGTTGGTAACCCCATTTTGCTAAGATCACATTCCCCAGAAACTATTTCCTTAAAGCAAAGATGTAAGTGGGTATACTCTTTAAAGATGTATTTTGTTACTTCTTTGTATAGGTCATTAACTGACTTTTTGAGTTTTTTTGATAATGCTTTTACAAGTGCTTCTGATTTTAATTCTTGTTTGATTTCTTCAAGCTTTTGAGCTCGCTCGGTACTATTTACTCTTCTAAGAGATAGATCAATATGTCCTTTTTCTTTATCAATTCTAAGAACTTTGCATACTATTTGACGATTAACACTTACATAATCACGTAAATTACGAATACGTCCAGGTGAGACTTCAGAGATGTGAATCATGCCTGAATCGTTATACTCAAGTAAATTTGCAAATACGGAATTGGGAAATATTTTGGTAACCTGACATAGAACTATTTCATTCTCCTGTGGTAGACCTTGCTTTTTGTAGAACATAGTATGTGCGATTGAGAGTATTTTATAAAACTTACTCCAAAACTTCTAAGATACGTGCAGAAATCTCTGACTTTCCACCTGTTGGTTTGGCAAGACTGGTACCACATACAAGGCATTTTACTTCACTTGCAACACTTCCAAATACTATTTGCTCATTTTTACAGCTGGAACATCGAACTTTAATGAATTTTGACATTATATTAACTCCACTCGCTTTGCGCGAATACCAGATTTTTGTTGTGATGTTTTTTTACAAACAGAGCAACTATATCTAAAATCGGTTTTTTTAGTGCTTTTTGCACCTGTACGTTTAAATTTTGAAATTGCTGGTTTTGAATATTTTCCTAAACTTCCTACCCCGCGAGCTTGACCTCTCAATCTGGCTCTATATTTTGATCCTTTTTTAAGAGAACTAGGTGTTCGTCGTTTATTTAGGGTAACTTTTTGCTCAGTGTGCTTCTTACAGAATTTGCACAAACGTTTTTTTGCTTTAGGAACTTTCATAGGTGGCTTGGGACCTAGTGTGTTTATAAAGTTTTTGGGGATATTGGACTATAACAACTTTAAATCACTAGTCAAAGAATCTATTCCCTCTTCATCTGCTGGTCCAATTCCAACACAGGTTTTAGTGCCTGGAGCAACTACTGTTCTTCCAGCATCTGTAACCAATGAAGATGTTATATTTTCATCTTTAGCCATTTGAAAATACTTTACTAATTCCTTCTCATTGGTGACTTTGAGAACAATTTTTGGCATACCTTGTCCTTCCCATTCTTTAACAATTTTAGAATCTGATCTTAATACGGCTATTACTGACGCATGAGCTACTTGCGCTGCTAATTTTCCTTTTGGTAAATTAAGATCTGCACGTACGAGTATTACTTGTTTATATGCCATGGAATATAATAATAAAAAGAAGTATAAATAATTATCGTGTTAAATCAACTTGCGTTGTATATGGCGCTGTAACGGCCGCATAACGAAGGTGTTTTTTTACAACGGCATGAACGTGTTCAGGATCTACACCTACATTATGTATTGCTTCATTATGAATTATTACTTCTAGGAGATGTGGATTTGGGTACTTTATTTCAACTAAATTAGTATTTGTTGTATAACCATCATGAGAATAGAAATCATGCCAACCTTGCTTTAACCTGGTTCCTGTATGATCTATTCCCGGAATTGCTTCTTTTATCGCACCAGATAATGAATATCGTAGCGGATCTCCCTGAGCTGTAAATTGTCGACGTACAATCATAGCTGGGTTTAATTGTTTTTGTCGTAAATATCCATCAACATCTCCTTTTGGATCTGGTATTTTTGGTGAATCAATAAAGTGTTTTGTATATTTCATGAAATGGAGGAATTTGTTATGCTTTAAAAAAATTGTGACAAAGTAAATGCTATGTTAGAATACAAATTAGAACAAATTGAAAATATAATGAAAAATTAAGTATAAAATAAATACAAATTAAGAATTATTTCTTCCATTCATTCTCAAACATTTTTGAATAATGTGAGACAAAATAGGGTGCTTCGATCCACACTGCACAGTCATAACTTTTATGCACGTTATCATCATTTGTTAAGAATAGTAATAGTTGAGAATCGTCTACCATACAAAATCGTGTGGTAAACTCTTTGTTTTGCTTAACTTCTGCAATTTTCTCAAAAAGCTCTAATGTTTTCTTATCAGCGGTATGGGCTGCAACACGAATTTTAATTCCTGCTTTTGCTGCTTTTTTCAATGGAGCTGAAAGAGCACTATATTTTCGCTCAAAGCCTTTCTTAGAAGTCATAATTGTAATATTCTTTTTAGCATTTTTTATAATGGTACTTAGATGCTCATGAACTTTTGCTCTGCCTCTAAATGCACCTGACTTATCGGTTGGATCAACTAATTTAACACCTTCGGTATGAAGTGTGCTTAATTCTTCTAGTAAATCTGATTGTTTTAAATTTGTAAGAACTGTGTTTTTTCGCTCTGCTTCTTCAACAACTTTCTTTTTAACTCTCTCAACAACTTCAGTTGGTGGTACAGCTAAATATTTGATAGGTTTTCCAACTTTAACAATGATAAAACCCTTTTTCTCTAAAGATTCCAAAACATCATATGCTCGTGACCGAGGTACATTTGAAATATCTGATAATTCGCCTGCTGTGCTGACGCCTCTACTTAATAGAGCAACCCAAAGCTTACTCTCGTACGAATTTAGACCGAAGTCTTTTAGTTTGTTTATGAATTCTTTTTGAACGATCATTGTGTTTATCCTCCACTATCACTCACCAGAACCTCTCTTTAAACACCTATGATAACTTATATTGGTCTAAAACATTAGTCTTTTATAAATGTTTCGGAACCGTTAGTACTATACAGTAGTTATTCTTCACCATCTACAGTAAATAGGGTTGAATCAGATACTTGAAATACGCCTATTCGAGCACCCGCATCAAGCCACCCATGGGCATAATTTAATGCTGCAAATGCAAGTACCATGTCATTTTTATCGTCTACAAAAAAGTGTGCGTCGTTAACATAGCGTTGTGCCATATCAAAAAAATCCGCAGCTATTTCTTCTCTTTGAGTATCAAAAGCATCTTTTGCCATATCAAGAGCTTTTTCTGTCACTGAGAAGTATTTTTCAAGTTTTTGCGGTGTAATTGTATTTTTTTTCATATTAATTGAGCATATCTAAAAAATGATAAAAAATCAAAAAAAAAGAAATTATGAGGCTTTTGGCCTCTTTACGGTAATTGGAAGAACGCCTTCATTGAATTCTAATAAAGCTATTTCAATTGGATTATAGTTTATTTTTAGAAGTTCTTCTTCATTCAATTTTACCAAAAATGGAGCACCCATAGCTAATTGAAGAGCACGAGAGCCAATCATTCTTGCCTTTTCGTATTTAGTATACACAATTTCTTCTTTCATTGTACAAACTCCACGAGCTTTGCTCGTAATTCTTGTGCTTTTTCTAAAGCTAATGTGACCATTTGGTCAACTTCTTCAACAGTTAATGGAGTATCTCCACCTTTCTGCATAGCTGAAATTGTTCCATCTGTATCACTTGCTACAGTTAATCTAGCATCGAAGACTTCTTCTTCATCCAAACTTGGATCTACAAGAAGTTGTCCCTGTATTTTATACACCGTAACTGAGATTGGATTTTTTACAATCGGTAGCGGTGTATCAGTTTTCTTCTTGTACTGAACTGCGCCAGTTTCCGGATCAACTTCTGGGAATCGTGCTGATTTAAGAGCTGCCATAACCGCTAATGATGCTGCATCATACAGATTTCCTGCATCATTTACAGAGATAACATCAACTATTACAAACCATGCTTTTTCACCAGGTGTAATGCAGAGTTTTTTCATATCTATTGCATGTGATTCTCTTATTCCTCTGTCAGTTACACGAGCTAGCTCAATTGCTTTCATACCAGGTGGTCCTGGTTCGTAGTCTGGATTAGATAAAGGCAATAATTCAGCATTTATCATAATTCCACCTTGGTCTGGGGTGTCGTTATATGGTTTTTCTAAAGAGAGTTTAACTCCTGCCATAACAACTGTTTCACCTATTTGAACTTGAGCTGATCCTTCTGCAGTCCAGGAAATACCTGTTTTAACTGTAATTGGACCTCGAAATTCATTCATTGATCGTCCATCAAGCCTTTTACCTTGCTTGGCAAGTGCGTGAATTGTTGGTGCGTTTGAAATCATCATTGTTTGTCCTCCGCAGCATACTTTTCCTTTAATGCCTTGACCTGCAACTCGTATATTCTCTCTGTTGCTTCCTTAGCCATTTCTAGAGCATTGATTAATGCTTCTTTTGAGACATCGCCATCCATTTGCAATAGAGTTAATTTCTTATCTTTATGGGTCATTGCAATCGGGATATCAGAAACTGCTGCTGGGTAACTTTCTTCGTTATAATCTAAATCAGCTACTACTGTGCCATCAACAGTTCCTACGGCAACTGCGCTGATCATGTCTGTCATTGGAATTCCAGCGTCAGCTAAAGCCATTGAGGCAGCACTAATTGCAGCGCAACGTGTTCCTGCATCAGTTTGAGGTAAATCAACAAAAACTTCAACTTGCGCTTTTGGAAATGCCTTTAAGTCTAATACTGGATTAAGTGATTTTTCCATTACCATAGCAATTTCTTGTGCTCGTCTTGACCTTCCTGGTCGAATACGCTCACCAGAACCTGAAAATGGCATCATGCCGTAATGGCATCGTAAAATGCCTCTATCAGCTTTTGCTAAGAAGCGTGGAAATACTTCGCGTGGTCCATACACAGCCGCTATAGCCCATGTTTTACCAATACGAAATTCAGCTGAGCCTGCGGCATTAGGAATAACTCCTACTTTAGCACTCATTTCACGTAATTCATTATGTTTACGTCCATCTACTCGCGTTTCATATGCCATTTTATTGACCCTCCGCTTGTCTTTGTGCGAAGGTTTTTGGTGCCTCGCGAGCTTGTTTAGAAGCCACAGGAGGAAGTTCTATTGGATTTGCATCCAAGAATTTGTTCATCCTTTGTGTTAGCCCATTTAAGTGTGCTTTTGCTTCAATAAGCTTAATTGCTTGATCACAGAGTAATTCTCCTTCAGGTGTTCCTTTTAACCATACTAGGCCATTTTGACCAATTGTGATTGAACATCCTGTTTTTTCTTTAAGTAGCATTACCATGCTTGCTTTTTTGCCGATTACACGTGGAACTTTTTGTGCTTTAATTCTTAATAATCTTCCACCTTCTATTTTGTGTAATCCTGGCTCTTTCATAGTAACATCGATTAATTTTTGTGATGTTACATTTGATATTTTTGCAACGATAAAATCACCAATTGCTAATATTTTAGATAAGTCTTCATGTCGCTTTATGAATCTAGATGACGCATCGCGAACATTTAACATTGCTGAATAGGCAGTTGCTGTTTCTACTCGCCATCCATTCATTGTAATGTCAATTACTTTTGCAATTATTTTGTCTCCGATTGCAGGAACATAAGGTCCTGAGACAGGAGTTAGTTTAATCACGCGTCCATCAACGCCTACTAGGCCTAATGTCTTTGCGAAAATTGTATCGTTTTCTCTGTATGTATTATCACCAGGGAGAAAATCCATTCCTTTGGCAAGAATTTCGCCAGGAACGACTATTTGTCTTTCTTGTACTTGTAAATTACTCATATTTATTTGTCCGTGTTCTTATTTTATACACGGCCTCCATATTTTTCTTTCTTGATTGTTATTTTTGATGTGTGTTTAAAAAGGTTACTGTTGAGAATGTGTTAATTAAAATCCTGTTTCTTGTAAACCTAAATGTCCTTTAGTTTGGTCAAATGCAGATTGTCCTAAAATATCTTCGGATCTTGCTAGAATCTCTAACTTTGCATCTGAATGTGATTTTTTATTAGGAATCTCTGTACCTAGATCATACGAACTTGGATATGGTCCTGTTGAAATTTTTATAGTATCCTTATTGTCTTTTTCATATTCAACGACACGTGGTAGAGGAGATCGCCAACTATATGGCTCTTCAATTGGAACTCCAGAACTAAGTGCATACATACCAAGTAGCAAATATCCACCAATGTTATCTTTTACGTGTTTAATTATTTTCATTTTATTTGTTTAATTAACTCGAAGTGCCTAGTATTTATAAAACTTTCTGTTTTTGTTACTTTTTAGTGATTACCTAAGAAATTTCGATATTCACATCGCCGCTTGTTACTTTATTGAGGCTATCAATAAATTCTGGAACTAAACCTGCAGGAATATCAAGTGTTACGGTCCAGCTTCCATCATTATTCCATGTTTCTTTTACCATTTTTTGCTTCTGAACAACGCTGTAGCATTTACCTGCATGAGTCCCAGGAATAATAGCTGTCACTTTTTTTGATTCAATCTTTAATGGAATATGTGGTCGTAGCTTTGAAATAATTGAATCTAATTGGTCATCAAGAGATTTATTATAATCTGGATGAATTTTTCCTGCTTCAAATGCCGCTTGAATGCGTGTAGCTGGGTGAGGCAGTCCAGTAGTTGGATCTACTGCTAACGTACTAATTGTATGCACTAATTTTTTCATAAATTGTTCACGTTCTTTAGCTCTTTGATCGGAAGATACCTGAACTTCTCCCTTACGTAAAATAATATCGGCAATAACTAACGGATCACTTGTTTCAAACGCTGACTCCAATTCATCAGTTGATGCAATTTGACCTTTTTTCACATCTGAGAATATGTTTTCTGAATGCAATGCTTCAGATAGTGTTGCTGAACCTTCCTTATAGAGTAACGCTTTATCACTATCAATACTAATTTCAAAGGTCTTTCCTGCTTTTTTTATTCTAGCTACATGAGACATATAATTTGGTGAATTACCCTATTATATAAACAATGCGTTTAACGACATTCACTATGGAGTGAAAACAAATTGGAAACATTTAAAAATAACTCCTGTTCTGTTACAAAAATGACATATTTAAATGCCCTAAAACATTTTTTTGTTGGTGCAGGTATTACTGCAGCAGCGTTGATCGGTGGTTGTAACAAAGAAAGAGAAGTACCAATTGATGTTCCTTCTCCAACAGCGCCATTGGCTCCTGCTGGTGATACGAAAAAAGGTCCTTTTACATATGATAAGCACGGATTACCAAGCCTAATTAAAAAATTACCAAAAACAAAGAAATGTGAACCTTTAGATGTTATGGTAATGCTCGATAATACTAGTTCAATGCGCCCATATATTCACCAAGCTCAACAAAAGGGTGTTGAAATTCTCACAACAATCAATAAAATGTATCCAAAAACACGTTTTGCTGTTTCAACTGTTGCTGATTTTTCTGCAGGTGATATTGCGTATGATTCTCGAATTGATTTTAACAAGGATATATCTAAAACTGTGCAAGCTATTAGACAAATAGGATTATCTGGTGGAGGAGATGCACCAGAAGCATATCCTTTTGCTCTTCGAATGGCATCTAACGAGAATTGGCGAAGTGATGCATATAGGTTAGTGGTATTAATCGCAGATTCAGTTGCACATGATAAAAATAAATTACATCAAAGTGTAATTAATTCTAATGCAGATCTTGCTGTATTAATGGCAAATGAACATAATGTTCCCTATTGGAAAAGTGAAACTAACCAAACACTACCTCTTGCTTCCTCACAAAATTTACCTGGATTAATTCTTAGATCAGTAATGGAAAGTTGTGGTGATTATCCTGAAGTTAAATATGATACTGCAAAATTTGATTTGAGCGATAAAGATAAGGCAGAATTGGATAAATTGGTTACAATGCTAAAGAACAAAAAAAACCTTGGCGTACAAATTGATGGACATACAGATCATGTTGGTGCTAATTTTAGAAATGATATTCTTGGTTTGAATAGAGCACAGGGAGTAGCTGCATATTTGAATGAACGTGGTATATTTTCTGCTGCTGCAAGTTATGGTGAAGTAAAACCTCTTTGTACTACTGATACTGATGATTGTAAATCGCTAAATCGTCGATCACATCTTTACCCAATTTCGCTGACTCCAAAGACACGTAAAATACCTCAAACACTTGGAGATTTTAAACTTGCAAAAGTAAATGATCAGAACGCAGTTTATACATTTCTTCCAACATCTTCTCGTCATTTTGGATCAACAATTGCTGCAATGTTTAACAAATTAGATACAAAGAATCAATTTCGTAATGCAAGTTATCATGCAATAAGTCATGATCCTGATGGATTAAGATCAGCTGGAGATAGTATTCGAAAGTTTGAGCCAGTATATCTTACAGTTAGAAACAAATAATTTTATTCTACTATTTTTCTTTTTTAATTAACTTATTCTAATTGAACTCTACTCCACAGACTCCAATCTTCACTAGGAACATACTGACCTACTGTAAAATATGCAGGTTGTGTCTGACCAAAGAAACCATATTGCACGTCGGCCCATTGTTTTTGACCAACACCTATTTTTCCCCCTCCATATACTGTTGTTCCAAAATCTTTCCATGTTTTCATAACTGAGGAGAACCCTGAACTATCAACCGCATAATCGGCACCTGGCTCAACAATTAATTCTCCTTCATAACCCATGTCTTTCATTAATTTGACCATTTCCCTATTTGGTGTGTTACCTTCACCAGGCGCTAAATGATCATCATGATATCCATAATTATCATCGAGGTGAACGTGACCTATTATTTTTGCTTCCATCATGTCTTTTACTTTGTCTAGAATCCAATTATCAAAATCTTTATCGTTTGCCGCAATGGTTTTTTTTGGATCTGCTTTCCAATATTTGCGCCATATGTTTAGGTGGCCCGTATCCAATGTTGCGGTCACATGTTTTTTGGCTGTTTCTTTTGCTTGATCGGCGTTCATTCCAAATTGTTGTTGCAATTTTTCTGCCATTACTTTACGTGAACCTTGCACCAATTGAATTAATTCATCTGGATGTGCACCATATTGTTCAGGAAACAAATTTTCAAGCGCAATTGTTATTGGTTTTTTCAATCTTCCTTCTTGTTTAATTCGCTCGGTTTGTCGCATGGCAACTATTGCTGCTTCAGCGTACGCTCTGTATGCTTCATTTAATGCGTAGGTTTGCGCACTCTCAACATGCCTAATAGTTTCTTCAGTTCGTTTTGCCGTTGCGAATTGACCTGCTGCACCTTCTTTAGCATAATCTATTTCTCGTTTCATCATTCTCATGCGTTCTTCAATTATTTCAGTAGGTAATTTACTTGGATCAGCAGGAATCAATCCTCCAAGGTCCGCTGAGACTTCTTTTTTTAGTTTCCACAGTTCTTCCTTTGGTGTTTCTTCTTCTAATTTTTTATAGAATTTAAGAGCTTTTTTGTATTTTTCATATTGTTTAAGGTTATCTTCAAATCCTCTACTTTGTTGTTTGGCCCATCCACGAGCTTGCGCAGCATTTGATTCAAGTTGCGCAATAATATACGATTCTTCAGGCCTAATACGAACCTGATCTTCGGTCGCTGCATTTGCGAATCGGGCCCATGAAGAATTTTTGAAATCTTCTTCGCTAATCTTTCCTTTTTTATACTTTCGCCATTCGTCCCGCGCAATATCAGTCATTTCTTGTGCATCATCTTCAAGATCTTTCCATGTTCGTTGTTCTACTTCAAATTCTCCTGTGTCGGCATTGTAACGTGGAACTCTCTCACCAATATTTACTATCTTATTTCCACTATAATCAATATAATCTCCTGGTTTTACGGTTTTTCCATTTTCATCTTTATACGACGATCCATTTTTAGATTCCCAGAATTCGTCTTTCTCATTGTACCTTTTATAGATTGGTCTTGGAACTGTTGAACTTTTTGTTGCTTCTTCAATAATTCTTCCTGTACGCCGATCAACTACCCTATAAGCTGTACTTTCTTCTTCTCCTTCATACATTTGAAATTTATTACTCCACTTCCCATCGCTATTCCAAAATGCGTCAGCAACCGGTCGATTAAATTCACCCGTATGAACAACAACAGGACCTCCACGTCCAACATCTGCTGCGAATTCTATTGCTCGTTTAACTTCGTCAGTTGACATTTGTGCTTCTGCCTTAGAAAATCCACCTTGTCCCATCCCTGCAAGGCCAGCAATTCCAACGGTTGAGTGTGTGGTAAAATCAACTCGATTAGCTTTACCCATTTCACGTAACGCTTGCCTTTGTTTTTTACCATAATATTCAGGAGTTTGTGATTGTGCGTTACCTTTTTGACGACCCATAAAAACAAATTCTAATGTTTTAGATCCTGGACGTAAGTATGAACCAATCTGCCCGATGTTACGAATTGGACCAAGTGCTACGCTAATTCCTAGATCACCAATACCAACACCAACATCACCAGTTGACTTTCCTTTATCTTCTGCCGGGAAACCATGATTATGTCCGTCGTGACCATGCGCTTCGCTCTCATAACTGCGATCAAGCGGCATATTATATCCAGAACCAAACTCTACCATGTTCTTGAGGAATTAAAAGAAGTATATAATGGTTTTGTGTGGTTAACCAAACCACTCAATTAGTTTAAAGTTATTTCCTTGCTTGTGAAATAATTGACCAAAAGTAAGTTTGTCAGATGAGGAATATCGTAAATCAGTTAACAACTTTATTTATTTTTTCACTTTTTTATGAATACAAATATTTATTAATATTGGAATACTACGAATTTAGATGAACTTAACATATTTCGTTTTTGTTGACTCTTATGAGAAAAAGGTGGCTGTTTTTGGTGGAGATCGTTGGCGTGTAATGCCTTATAGAGAAGGGATGAACCCTTTTAGAGAAAACTTAGTACACTCAGTGGCAATTCTTGGTATGGTGGTTAAATTAAAAGTGTTTGAATTTAATCCAGAATTAATGGCGAATGGTGTCTATTTAATTGTTGGAAATAGTTCTAGGAGTGCACCAGAAGTTCTTAATGTAGGTGGTGTTACTAAACATGAGGGCACATTATAATTGTTACGAAAATGTTTTTCTGACATTCAAATATTCTTATACAAGTCGCTTTGATGGTTGGTTTCGTATGTTCCCGCAACTCGAGCTGCAACTTTTTTTGCAAAATCAGTTGTTTTAGAAATACGGTCATCTAACGAATCTCCATACACTGTGCGCATTCGTTGATCAGCTGCAATCGCGACTTCAATTGCACGATTCTTATCTTCTTGGCTAACATATCCATCACTTTCTCTAAATGATTGATAGATGCTCTGTGCTTCACGGTACAATTCTTGCATTGGCCTACCACTTAATTCTTGTGCACCCTGGTATAATTGATCTGGCAGCCAATCTTTGGTGGGAACTTTATACTCAGCTACTGGAATAGCAGGAGCTTCTTTTGCTACTTCTTCCAAATCTGGAAACAAATATTCTTTTGCTTCAACTTTTATTTCATTACCCTCGTGATCTAAAATTAGTTCTTCATCTTCTTGAATATGCACATCATCAATTGCTTGCTCTAGGAGTTTTTTCGTTTCTTTGAGCTCTTTTTTCTTTTTTTCTTGCAGTTCACGTAAACGACGCATTCGCTCTTTTGGTGGCAATTTCTTTAGTTCTTTGATATCTTCCTTTTCAGTTTTTTTCTTTGACATCTGCACGTTTGATGATGTAGTTAGTAAATACCATTATCTATAAAAAAATTACCTTACAAAAGTAAATTTACCACGCGATCATCTTGTGAGCTTTCTTAAATGTATGATTAATTGTAAATCCCCAAAAGCAGGCAGCGTTAGGTTTCATTTTCCTTGCTGCTTCACGTTTTGCCATTTTCTCTGTATCAATAACTCCTGTTTTTTTGTTTTTGGATGTAATATAGAATTCACCTAAGAATTTTTTCAAAAATGGTTCTTTTTCTTTTTTTGCTTCTATTCTTACTTCTTTCTTTTTATCTCCGGGTTTATCCACAACTCCTGCTTCTTTTTTTGCTTGAGCTAAATACCTTTCAAGTTCACTACCCAAAGATTCCATTGCTTTTCCAACAGATTCAGAGATGTCACCAAGTAAATGTAATGTTTCTTTTTCTTTTAATTTTTTATAATTCTCAATGTCAGATTCTGGCCACATATAGCAACGTGTATTCATAACAAATTTACCTACATGTACTGGGCCGCGTTGATATTGATCTTGATGTACTTTTAATTCTGCTCTTGTACGATATTCAAATGTTATGAGAACACATTCAAATACATCTTCTTTTGAACCATCACTATAGTGTATAGTATTTCCTTTTTTTCTTGCTAAAAACTCAACATCTAACATGCTTCCTTCAAATGCAGCAACAATATCTGCTGAATCCATATTTTTTGCTTTATGAGCTAATTTTCCTGCATTACGTAAGTATGGTTTTACCCATGCAATATACATCTGAATTACTTGATAATGTTGTAATAAATATTGTAACATGAATTGTTTACGATTAGCATGTTCTTTATGCGTCCTTCCTCGCCAGGTAGTATATTGATTTAAATGCCTACGCAATACACGAAGAACGTTCTCGTTGAAATCTTTTGCAAGATTGTTAATATGAACATCAAGTTCCTGATCAGTTGCAAATGGCGGTGCGTCAAAAAACAAATCTGGCAGTGTAATAAATTCAAGTTGTTGTGCCATTCCAAATACCGACGCAGCAGATTTTGCACCACCTTGTACTAAATCTACAAATATTCCTTTAAGTGTAATATCATTATTTTTATTTCGTTCTTGAATTGGTTTAATTAGTTCTCTTTGAGCTTTTACGTAATAATCTAATCGTTCGTCCAAGATACGCATTTCACGTACAATTTGAAATAATTCTTTGATTAATTTTGCAACTGTGATTAGTAAATTAGTAATACGATCTTGTGCTGCACCTAACCTTGTTTGGGTCAACCCAAAATATGCTGAATTTTCAGCTGCTGCAAACGAATCTTCCAATTTTTCTATTATAGGAAATCCATTTTTTAGCGTGTCAAGAATCCAAAAATAAGGCTCCTCAAGTGACATGTCAGGAACTTCCCATCCAAGTATGTAAGATTTATATGGCATGGGAAACCCTGTCTTTGCATACATTTGTCCTTGGATTTCTCTCTCTTCCTCATTGGTAAATCCAAATTCCTCTAGCAGTTTAGAACGATCCATGTGTCATCTCTTTTTTAGTACTATATGAAGTAGAAGTAATGTTATGTTTAATAATGTTTTGGCATGAGTATTGCTATTTTAAGAAATAAATCCAAAAAAAAATAAAAAATGGAACTAAATATCTATAACTGAGTTCTAATGGACTCAATATTAGATGCAACATCATGACCCTTTTGGGTCAACTCGAGTAATTTAAGTCTACCTTCTTTTTTGAAATTGATTAAATCTGCTCTATGCATTTCCTGCAATATTTTTACCACATGTGAATATGTGCAATCAATCTGTTTTGCTAACACTGATGCGTACACATTCGCGTTCGCGTTCTTCAACTCTACCAGCATCATTGCCGGTTTTTCTCTAAAAAATACATCAAATATGTTTTTATCGCTTGCCAAAATTGACACCCCCAAACGTTCTTCATCCACCCCTAAACTAGCGAGTTAAATATTCATATTTAAACATTTACTCACACTAATAGTTATTTCACAAGATATAGTTTTATATAAACTTTTTGGATCTAAAAATAAGGCATTTTGCAGTGACGAAAGTGTTCTGTAGGCGTTTTGGTACAACATTTTAATGATAATAGAGAGCATTCATTCGTGACAAACAATGTTTTTATACTTACATGTTGCTCGATACGTCATGTCTTATTTTCCTCATGCGATAGTTCGTCCGTCACAGCAAGAATTGATTAAGGATATGCAATCGGCATTTGCTCAAAAAGAAATTCTTATTGCCCATGCTCCTACGGGTCTTGGAAAAACTGCGAGCGCTCTTAGCGTTGCACTTACATACGCACGAGAACACAAAAAGAAAATATTTTTCTTAACTAATCGGCATACTCAGCATAAAATTGCTATTGATACGTTGCGCGATGTAAATAAAATGCACGATGAACATTTTTTGGCTGCTGATTTAGTTGGAAAAAGATGGATGTGCAATCAAGATGTTGCTCAATTATTTGGAACGGATTTTAATGAATATTGTAAAACTGTTGTCGAAAAGGGAGAATGTGGTTTTTATGAGGCGGTTCGTTCAAAAAAGGGAGTTAGTGTTGAAGCTAAACGTTTTTTATCACAATTATCAGGACACGGGCCATTACATAATGAAGAATTAATCACATTATCGAATGCTCAAAATATGTGTTCCTATGAAATGGCGTTATTGCTTGCAAAAAAAGCAGACGTTTTTATTGGAGATTATTATTACATTTTTAATCCGTTTGTGCAATCAACTCTGTTTTCTAAATTGAATATCGAATTAGAAGATGTAATTCTAATTGTTGATGAAGCACATAATTTACCTGGAAGAGTCACTGATATGTTATCATCAGTTCTTTCAACATATATGATCAAAAATGGAATTCAAGAAGCTAAAAAATATAGATATAATGGTTTAATTGAATGGCTTTCAGAATTAAATTCAGTAATGGTAAACTTAGCAAAATTTGAAGGATATAACAAGGAGAAAAAAATCACTAAGTCTGAGTTGTTAGGGGCTCTGAAAACCGTTAGTTATGATACTTTTATTGATGAATTAGAAATTGCAGCAGATGAAGTACGTAAAAAGCAAAGACGAAGTTATCTTGGTGGTATTGCTGGATTTTTGGATGCCTGGCGCGGTGATGATGAAGGATTTGCTCGCTATATTAGTGAACGTGAATCAAAATATGGGCCTATGATAACACTTCATTATTCATGCTTAGATCCTGGATTCGTAACTAAAGATATTTTTTCTACCATTTTTGCAGGAGTTTGTATGAGTGGAACTCTCAAACCCACATTTATGTATAAGGATGTCTTAGGTATTGAAAAAGCGTCTTGTCAAGAATATCCTTCCCCATTTCCTGCTGAAAATAAACTCTCATTAGTGGTTCCCTTTACTTCTACAAAATTTACTGTTCGAAGCGATAGTATGTATCAGAAAATTGCACGGCACTGTGAAGAAATGATTACTCGAATTCCGGGAAATGTAGTATTATTTTTTCCATCATACAAATTACGAGACATGGTCTGTCATTACATCAATACTACTAAAACTAAAATCTGGGAGAAAACGGCACTAAGTAAGCAAGAAAAAGAAGATATGTTAGAAGAATTCAAGAATGCTCGTCATGATGGTGGTGTTTTATTTGGTGTTACAGGAGCAAATTTTGCAGAAGGGATTGATCTTCCAGGAGATTTACTCTCTGGTGTGATCATTATCGGTTTGCCTTTAGCAAGGCCCGATATCAAAACGAAAGAAATTATTTCATATTATGATACTAAATTTGGTCGAGGCTGGGATTATGGTTATACATATCCAGCTATGTCTAAGTGCATTCAATCAGCTGGGAGGTGTATTCGATCTGAGACCGATACAGGCGTTGTAGTCTACTTAGATGAGCGTTTTTCATGGTCTAGATACTTTTCATGCCTACCTTCTGAAGGACTTAGGGTGGTAAAGGAGTACATTCCAATGATTGAGAAATTCTTTGTTGAGAAAGCAACATAAAGGGAACCAGTATACAAAAACGTAACATTTATATACAAGTAGTACTTTCTATAGAAATAGGGAAAAAGAGGTTTCCTACTCTATGAAATGCGGACCCGCCTTTCTACCACCCTCACCCCCTTGGGTCCGCTTTCATTACTTTTCTTTGATGATGATATTTTGTAGACAAATTTTATATATTGTAATTTGACATTTTTACTGTGGCAAGTAGAAATGAGCTATTAGAACGAATTGTTACACATGATGGTATTGTGCATTATCCTCGTGGAGGAGGATCTTATGTATTTCAAGACAGGTATGCAGATTATATTGCGAAAAATATCTCTAAAAATAGACTACGAATAAGTGTTGGCGCACAACCAAATTCAACACCTCATTTTGGAACGTTGGTTGTCTTTAATTTGGCTTATTCTTTAGGTCAACAAATATCAGAATGTTCCAATATTCAACCAGAAATATTATTTGAAGTAATTGATACCGCTCCCGCAAAAAAAATAACACACAATAATATTGAATATCAAATAAGTTTAAGAGAAAATTCTCCCACACAAAACTATTTAGCAGATTATATTGAACTTATGGGACTTCTTAAAGATTTCTCTGGAATTGCGTACTCTTTTCGTGGTCAAAACAAATTTAATGCACATCCAAAAATATCTACTATTTTGAAACATATTGTTAAATATAAGAATCATCTATCTCCAATCCTTGATCCACAACATGAATTGTTACGTATGAGGGTTGCCTGCAAAGATTGTGGACTAACAGATAAAAAGGGAATTAATAATAGATATCATGAGAAGAGCATGGAGTCTTATTGCCCAAATCATGGATGGTTTGAAACATCATATGATAAAGAAAGTGAAAAATTTGAATATAATACGCCACTAAGAAACTTAGTTCGAGGAATTTTGTATGCGTATGATAATCAAAATCAAGATATCGAGTATGAATGGTTACGTGTTACGGGAAGTGATTATGCAGGATATTATCAAGAGCAACTTCTCTACAAATCTGCATCACGCATTGGAATTTCTGCGCATAAATTACCAACCATAGTGTATGCTCCCCTGGTTGTTGATTGGTCTGGTGCTAAATTGTCAAAGTCATTGTATGTTCAAGAGAATGCTTATAAAGATCTTCCGCCTTATCTGGTTAATTATAATGAATTTAAAAATCAACTTGGGATAAAGGGAGTCAAAAAAATGTTTAATGAAGTATCATCTTGGGTGGAGGAACCCCATAAGTTGTTTAGAAATTATTCTGTCTATTATTTTATGGAGTTATTTGAAAATGACTGAAAAAATATATTATAAAAATTTGAATGAGCGACCTTTTAACGCAATTCTTAATGGAACAAAAACTGTAGA
>CAYOOY010000011.1:0-20316 GCA_964405725.1 uncultured Methanosarcinales archaeon
CCTCAGGACATGATCAATGCTAAACCAGTAGCTGCAGCAATCAAAGAGTTTTTTGGTTCCAGATTTCTTCACTAAAATGAGGAGTAATTGGATTCATCAATTGACTCCATGTACTTGTATATTCACGAAGAACTTTAGTATTAGATCCTCCTCTGCGTAAATACCAACGAAGATCATCATACATAGTATAATATACGCTACTTGCAGCATCACGAAGATTATATTGATCTAAACTTTTTGTTACATATTGAATATGTTCATTAAGTCGAGATGTCAGCCAGTTATCTACTCCTTGCTTTTTTGATTTTTTTGCTTTACTTTGACTAATAAGGGCATATATTCGTTCTAATGCATTTTTGTAATTATGTACAACGTCTTCGTCCCATACCACATCTACATGAGAACTTCCAATATGGGCGTAGTATAATCTCATAGCATCTACTCCATATTTTGCAATTGCTTGAGGTATTGGTTGCGCTCCACCTTTGCTTTTTGATATTTTACTTCCTTTTCCTGTGACCCACCAGTGTACGAAGATTCCTTTTGGCCATTTATTTTCTGGAAGTATGGCAACATGATTCATTAAAAATACAGGGAAATGGACAGTTTGGTGTTCTTTTCCACCAATGTTTAAATCAAGAGGATAAAAATAATTGAATTCTTCACGAATTTGTTCCCATTCTTTTTGTTTTTTACCTTTTCCTAAGAACACATAATTGAAAAATTCATCTGTTAATTCTTCTGTCTTGATTGTTTTATTATTTACATATTTTGAAACAATATAATATGCTGGATACAGTGTTGAGTCACTTATAGGTTCTACAATCCATTTGTCATCAAAAGGAAATTTACTCCCAAACCAATTACCTAAACGAGTACACGCGCGCTCTGCAAACCAATCAAGAGTTGCCGGAAGATGGTCTTTGTATTCTTTTGGATGAATATCCATCTCTTGTACTTGTTCTTTACTTCGCTCTGTTAATTCTTGATCAGAATAGCGAATGAACCATTGATCATCAATACGTTTTATTACAACTTGTCCTCCGCATCGGCACAGAACTTCTTCACTTAAATCATAAAATATATCTGCGTCATTTTGTTCTATTAGTTTTGCCTTCATTAATTCTTTTGCTTCAGTAACTTTTGTACCTGCAAATTCTTGGCAATTTTCATGCATAACTCCTGTATGGTACCCTACTTTGTAAATTTCCTTTGTTGCTACATCCAGTTGAGGGTCAGTAAGAGAGGTTATTTTTTCTTTTTGTACAATTTCTTCTGCAGGAAATACCCCATATCCTTTTGATACAATAATAGGGATTGGATTAATTTTTTCTATTACTTTTGTGCTGATATTGAATTTTTTTAGAAGAGCTTTGTCTTTTTTGAGTGTTTGCAGGGCAACATAATCAAATGGTGCATCTGAAGGTACAGAGGTTACAATTCCTGATCCGATATTAGGGTCACAAAATGTGGCCGGAAGAATAATTATGTCTTTTTGAATTCCTGGTGCTGTAGCTTTGTTTCCAATAAGATCATTTACTGAAACATCCTCTAGGATCGTTACATCGTCCTTTTGATATTGTAATTTTTGTGCAGCTTCCTTGCTCATAATCCAGAATTCTTTATTTACGTTTACACGAACATATGTGGTTTTTGGATTTACCCATAAATTTGTTTGTCCATAAATTGTTTCTGGGCGCAGAGTAGCAGCTATGATGAATGCATCTTTAAATTTGAATTTAAGAAGAGTATATTCATTTTTTTCAGCATTACCTCCTTTTGAAATATCTGTTTCGCTTGGATCAACAGCCACTGGGCCACATTTAATACAGGCTGTTGCAAAATAAGGTTGTTGAACAAGTAATCCTTTTTTGTGAAGAGTGCGAAATTGCCATTGGATAAATTTTTCATAATCTGGCTGAGTTGTACATGTAAATCTATCCCAGTCACATAGAAATCCAAACTTTTTCCAATAATTATTAATGTACATATCGCTAAAATAGGACACTACAAAATGAGGATCTGCTAATTTTTTTATTGTACTTGGATTGCATCCATTTCGTTTGAGATATTCAATCATATCCTTGTCTTTACGTGCAACTTTTGCAGCAAATCCGATTGCAGGAAGGCCTGAAGCGTGCATGCCAACTGGAAAGAATACTTCTTTTCCTAAAAGGCGCTGGTATCGCGCAATCATATCAGTATAAGAATATCCACGCATATGTCCTACATGTAAAAAACCAGACGGGCCGGGATAGGCGAAAATAATTGAGAATTTTTCTTTCTTTTTCTGAACTGTTGATTTACCAATTTCTGCTTTGGCCCACTTTTTTTGCCATTTATCCTGAATTTTGTCCCAGTCAAGCGTCATGAGTGAATTAGCTTGAGTGCGTATATAAAGTTTTTGACGAAGAAAAAATAATAAATTGGTGTAACGAGAAGATGTTATGCAAACTGTGTATCTTCTTTTTCCAATTCTTTTTGTTGAATAATGCCCGTTTGATAGGTTGTTCCTTGGTATTCTACAACTAGCTCTTGCAGGTGTTTTTTGTGATTAGCAGCGCCTTGCCAGATTACGCTTGCTCCAATTGGTTTTAGATGTTTTATTCCTTCTCGAACTACATCTGAAATACTTGGGTCACCATCTTCATCAGTCTCTTCAAGAATTCTGCTATGTGTTGTACTAATTGAGAGATATCTTTGAAATCCTTCAAGTCGTTCTTCAAAGGTACCTGATTGAATTTGTTCCAAATATGTGTCTTGAATACTACCTATATTCTCGTCAAGAACGGGATGAAGTATATCATACGATTTTCTAGCTTGTTGTAATTCCATCCATTCTTTACCACAATTTCCTTCAAAAGAAGCTTCAAGAAAATGTTCATCTTCTAAAAGAGTTAATGCTTCAATAAAATTATCTGATGATACGTACCATGCTGCTTGTCCGATATGTCCTTGTTTTATTTCGTCCATTGCTTTTCCAAGCGCAACATTTGCATGATTTATACTTGCTCGATAAATATGATTTGACACTGGCTCAATAGTAAGCATGCCATTTACATGTGCTGCAAGACCAGGTTCAACAACTTTTCCTACATTTGCTTCAAATGTAGCAAGATTTGCTTTATGATCATTAAGTAACTGAGCATAATTAAATTCAACAGAGCCAATGTTCTTTATAGCTTCAGATGCTGTTTTGCCCAATACTTCTTGATATGGCTTTAATAATGCTTCTTTGCGTTCAGAAATCTCATCTTGAACATAATCACAAAATCCTTGATAATTAAATGTCCCTTCTCCAAATTCTTTTACCATATTAAACATGTTACTTTCGGCTGGATTTGGGTCTGGATTCTCTGGTTCAATTATTCTGTTTCTTCCTTTATAGACGCGTCGCTCAATACTATCTGGATTTGTACGTACTATTTCATCTATAATTCTATCACCTATTAATTCTGTAACTGCTTGTGTAGAATAGACTTCTTGAGGTCCTCGCCACCGTTTAGCTTGTCGTAAATAATCAGAAAATAAAGATATTGCTTCTTTCGAGCTTACATCTAAGCTGCGTTCTAATAAGGATTCAGCTTTGTCCCATTCTTGGTCTATGACCTGGGGCGTAATTTTTTTACCAAATAACCATGAATATACCATTGTATTTGCTAGAATTAGGGCACATTTATAAAACTTTCGGATAATTTACTACTTTCAAGTTAAAACTACTTTTTGTGATATCTGGGCACCATTTTCCTCATATACCTTTCAATTTTTCGATGATCACCTTCTTTTGCTTGAGCAAGGACAAAAAGGTCAAAATCGTAGTTTCGCCACTCCTTTAAGGCTAACCAAATGCGATGTGGGATGCTTGGATGACTGCCAATACCAGAAAATGAGTATTTGCTACCAAAGACATATTCAAATATCTCTAATGATCGTTTGAGATGAAATTGACTTGTAATGATAGTTGCTTTTTTTGGTAATTTCTTTTTAAGAAATATTTTTTTAACATACACAGCATTACCAATTGTGTCGTGTGATTCTTCTTCTCGAATAATACGAAATTTAGGCACTCCGTGTCTGAATAAATATTCTTCATATAATTTAGCTTCTGAAATTTTTTTATTTTTAAGGTGTACAAAACCACCTGAAAGAATAAATGTATCAACTTTTCCCTTTTTGTACAATGAGAATGCTTTTCGAATTCGTGTATGTGGATCGTAAGGCAATTTTCCTTTTGAAGTAATGCCACCACCTAACACAATAGCTACTTGTTTCATGGTTACAAATAAATAAAACAAGTTTATAAATTATACTTACCTTCCTACTTATATGAAAAATGAGCAAGTGGCAGCAATACTTGAAAATATTGCAACATTACTTGAAATTCAGGAAGTGAAATTTAAGCCAAGAGCATATGCACAAGCTGCACGTGCAATCGAAGTGCTTGGAGATGATATTGTGTTAGTTGCTCAGCGCGGTGAACTAGAACAAATTCCAGGTGTAGGAAGTCATATTGCGGCCAAGATTCAGGAGATTGTTGATACAGGTAAATTGAAATATTATGAAGAGTTGAAGAAAAAAGTTAAGGTGGATGTTGAATCGCTTCGTTCAATTCCTTTTTTAGGGCCTAAGAAAATTAAAAAGTTGTACAAGGAGCTTCGGGTGAAAAATATTAAAGATTTGAAAAAAGCCATTGACCGAGGTAAGGTGCGTGAATTGGACGGATTTGGGGAAAAAACAGAGAAATCATTCTTAGAAGGAATTGAATTATTAGGAACACGACCAAAACGATTTCCAATTAAGGATATTAAACCAATTGCGCGTAAAATGTTAACTACATTATCTAAAAATAAGTATGTTACAAAAATAGAAATTGCTGGTTCATTTAGAAGGGAGAAAAAAACTGTTAAAGACCTTGATATTTTACTTGTTGGCAAAAATGTTGATAACGTGATGTCTTTGTTTGTTTCTTTGGGTGATAAAGTTCTTGCAAGAGGTCCAACTAAAGCAGCAATTCGCCTCAAAAGTGGGCTGCAAGTTGATTTAAGAGTCGTTGGTAAAGATCAATGGGGTGCTGCACTTTTGTATTTTACAGGTTCAAAAGATTTCAACATTTATTTACGCAAGTTGGCTTTAAAAAAAAGTTGGACACTTAATGAATATGCATTAACAGAAATTGCAACCAAAGATATTATTTCGAGTAGAACTGAGAGGGGAATATTGAAAAAACTTGGTTTGAAGTGGATCAAGCCCAAGGATCGTGAAGATCGCAAGAAATGGGGTTAGCGATACACACTTACTCTTTGTGGATCGCACATAACAATCATTAACATAGCAGGGTTTTCTTTTTGTGATGATTTTAGAGTTTTAATATCGGTATCAGAGGCAATACAACTTTTATATGGATGTGTATGCAAAATAGCAAAACTCTCTTTACTACATTTCTCAAATTGAACATGATTAAATGTTTGTTCAAACATCTTTGGTTGGTATAATGATGTAACTTGGTACTTGTCGTTGTTTATGGTGCCCTGCAAACATACGCTAAATTCAACTTTTTGTTCTTTATCATACAATGATTGAAGTTGATTGTATGGAGCATCATCAAATATCAGCGTAATCTCGTCAGATATAACTACATTATTTTCTATTTTATCTGATTCTATTACTCCTTCAAGTATTCCAGATACTGGACCTGAGAGTACAGTTAAAGAAAGTGTAAGAAGTATAAGAAAAACACCAATAATACCAATTACTATCTTTTTCCATAATGGAGCTTCTTCAATTTCTTCGATTTGTTCTTCTGGTTCGTTCATAGTGTCTCTGTTTTTTACATCTTCATTAATCTATCGAAAAGAATTAAATATGACCGAATGTTATCTTTCTTAATGAAACTTATTATCTTATATGGACCAATGGCAGTCGGTAAATTAACTGTGGCAAAGGAATTAGCTAATATTACTGGATATAAATTATTTCATAATCATCTAACTGTAGATTTGGTTGGATCATTATTTGAGTTCAATAGCCCGCATTATAAAAAATTAAATAGAAAATTTAGGATAGAATTAATTGAAGATGCGGCCAAACAAGATTTGTTTGAAGGATTGATTTTTACGTTCTGTTTTGCCAAAAAATTTGATATTCCATTTATTACAAAACTACGAAAAGCAGTTTCGAAACATAAGGGAACTATTCATTTTGTGCATTTGAATGCTCCTCGTGAGATATTGTTTAATCGAGTGCTTGAACCAAGTCGAGAAAAGTTTGACAAAATAAAATCAAAAGATCATCTTGAAAAAGTACTTGATGCATATGATTTAAGTAGTTCTATTCCCGAAGTAGAGTCACTAGAAATTGATAATTCAACAGTGGAACCACTAGTGGTTGCTAAGAAAATAAAAAAACATTATTCACTATGAAAACTCTCATATTTGTGTACAATGCCAATGCCGGCTTATTCAACATGATGAGTGATTATGCTCATAAGATAATTTCTCCGGAAACGTATGAATGTAATTTATGTGCTCTAACGTACGGTAATCTTGGAATGAAACAAAAATGGAAAAAGTTTATTTCAACGTTAGAATATGAAGTTCGTTTTTTACACAAAGATGAATTTGAAAAAGAATATGATATTCAAACTAGCTTACCTTCTGTTTTCTATGAAGAAAAAAATAATCTCAAAGAAGTGATTACGAGCTCTGAATTAAATGATGTCAAATCTTTAGACGATTTAATTGTCTTAGTTAAATCGATCAAACCCACATAATATACTGAATTATTACTAATACAAAACTTACTTTTAACATTATATCTATTTCCTTTTTGCTTAAGGATATACCAAAATCATTAAACATTTCATGGATAAAGCTGTGTTTGTAATTTAATGGATCTGTTCTTGAATATCCGCGTTGTTCTTGTTGCCAAGTTGTAATGGGACAAATTGAACAAAAGGATTTTTGCTGATATGTTCCCCACATATATTGTACACCCACTAATCCAAGCGCGTACCAAAATTGAAATGATATTCGGTTGTGCCAAAATGAAGTTGGAATTAAAAATAATATAAACCAAAATAATGAGATTATGGAATGTGTTACATAGAGTAATCTTGGTAGGGGTTTTGTGTCAAACATGTTAAAGATAAAAAGTAGCCCCACCCGGAGTTTCGTGAGTCCTACGAACGAAGAAACGAACGCAGTGACATTTTCGAACCGGGGTCAACACCTCCAAAGGGTGCTATGATAGTCCACTACACCATGGGGCTGTGAACATGCCACAGTGGGGCCACAAGAAGAATTTCTCGTTCTGATTTATAAAATTTGTTGTTTAAATCTTCTTACTTGCCTTGTGTATAGGCGGTAACATTTATATACTAAAACTCTCACCTTAGTTTCATGGTGTTAGAGTCTATTTTTAACCCATTTGTCATGAAAAAAAGACCGTGGCAGATGTTCATAGCTGGATACGTTTTTGCATTTATTGCTGTAATTTTAGCAAATATGGTATTTCAATCTCAAGCTGGCATGTTAGCGGTGTTTCTAATTGTTCTTGCAAGTCTTCCAATTCTTTATACGACCATTAAGAATGAAGAAGAAATAGATATGAAATTTGATAGTGAAATTAAACTACTCAAAGAACACACAAAAGTTCTCGTCTTTCTGATTTTCTTTTTTTTAGGAATTACATCAGCGATTGCTACTACATATCTTGTTCTTCCTGAAGCTTCAGTTAATACAATTTATTCTACTCAACATCAAGCAATTCAAGGAGTTAGTAGTGCAGTTTCTGGTAAAGTTGTTGCGTTTGATCATTTTGTTAATGTGTTTTTTAATAACATGAAAGTTCTGTTTTTTTGTTTGGTATTTTCGTTTTTATATGGGTCTGGAGCACTTTTTATTCTTACATGGAATGCATCGGTAGTTGGTGCGGCTTCAGGAAATTTAATTAAACAGCAGTTAGCAAATGTAGCTTCACTTGCGGGAATGAGTGGTATTTCAGCTTATTTTGGCGCAATATCTCTTAGTTTTATACGATACATGATTCATGGAATTATGGAAATGGCAGCATATTTTATTGCTGGGCTTGCCGGTGGAATTGTTTCGATTGCCCTTATTAAACATAACTTACGTGAAGAAAAAGTCCTTATTGATGCACTTGATTTAGTGTTAATTAGTATCAGCATTTTATTTGCAGCAGCGTATGTGGAAGTGTATTGGACAAAAAGTATTGTTGAAGCATTCTTACCTCTCCTTGGAAGTTGATCAAAGAACTTTTACCTTTCCTGGTTTATTTTGAAAAATGTCACCTTGTTGCATCATTTTTTCCAGTAATTCTTCAGTATTATTGATGGGTGATTTTTCCAATATTTCTTCCATGGCAACGCCATCGCCAGAATCAAGTTCTACAATTAATGATCTAATCTTTTCTATTGGAAGGATTTTTTCATCTTCAACAATTTCTTCTTCTTGTTCTTTCACTTCTTCTTTTTCAATTATTTTTTCTTCTTCAACCTTTTGTGGCTCAGAAGATTGCTTTTTTATTTCTATAGATCGAAGTTTTAACCAGCGCGGATCTACAATTTTTATTATTTCATGAGATATATATCTTTGATTACTATACATTCGTGGTTTTCCGATACATAACACAACTTGTCCGACACTTACTTCTTTTGCAATTTTATTCTCTTCAAAAAAACGTAATAGGGCAGTTCCCGTTCCATCATCTATATACAAATTAACTATACTTCCTACTTCTTCTTTTCCAATTATTATGCCGATAACATTCATACGGTATATTTTTTCATCCCTTACAGAAAGGTAACTGGGAACATCTTGTTCTTGAACTAATTCAGACTGTAAAAATACGCTCAAGGGTACTTTTATTGCTGTGTGTCGAATGTATTGTGTCATAGTCGTTGAATGAACCCTCGTTTAGGCTCAAATATGTCGCCTGATCTTCGTAGTTTTTCTAACGTTTGTTCTACTTGCTCTTTAGCAATATTTTTTTCTTGCGCTGCTTCAATGAGGGTTTCAATAGGAATGATTTTACTTTTTTCTTGTTCTTCAAGTGTTTGTATTATTTCTTTAAGAATACTAATGCTACTTCGTTGTGAAGCTGTAATACGAGAACTTAAGCGATCAATATCTATTTTTCCGGTTTCACTATCTTTTGCAATTTGATTCAAACAGTAGTCAACCAATTCTATTCCTTTTTGGGCGTCTGCTTTTGTTACGTATTTTCCAAACCGAATTTTTGCGGATGCTTCAGCAAGACGAACGAGACCTTCTAATTGTCTTGCGGTGATGGGAATACTTTTGATTCCATCATCTCCACCTGAATTACGCATACTTACATAGTATTCTTTAATTTCTTTAATTGCTTCATCAGTCATTATTGGGTGATTGTTTTTTCGTACATAGGCAAAATATTTTCGCATGATTTCTGTTGATATCTCGGCTACCGCTTTCTCTGGATCTTTATGAAAACTTAAAATAAATGCTGCGGTTTTTTCATCTTTTTCTCGATTTGGCATATCTTTAACAGGGAATATGAGGTCAAATCTGTTAATTAATGTTGGAGGAAGATTAATTTGATTCGCAATTAGATCATATGGATCAAACCTTCCAAATTTAGGATTTGCTGCGGCAAGAACTGTTGTTTCACAGCGAAGAGTTGCTTGAATATTTGCTTTTGCAATACTTATTGTTTGTTGCTCAAGTGCTTCGTGAAGGGCTGAACGATCATCTTTGGTCATTTTATCTAATTCGTCAATAATTGCAAAACCACGATTTGCAAGAACTAGTGTTCCTGCTTCTAAACTCCATCCACCTAGGAATTCATCTTTAACCACACTTGCCGTAAGACCTGCTCCTGTTGCTCCTTTTCCACTTGTAAATCGTGCCTTAGGTGCAATTTTTGTAATACGACCAAGTAGCTGTGATTTACCTGATCCCGGATCTCCTATAAGAAGCATGTGCATATCGCCACGAGTAATAACACCATCTGGCCGAACTTTACGACGCCCACCAGCTAATTGAAGAATGATTGCTTCTTTGATTTTATCATGTCCGTAAATTGAAGGTGACAAACTTTTAGCAAGAACATTTAGAACGTTTGGCCGTTTTGAAATTTCTTTTATTTCTTCTAAGTCTTCTTGAGTCATTTTATTACTTAAATCATCATCTTGCAAAGGTACAATTGAATTCGCATCAAAAATCAAATCATATTTTGTTGCTTGCCCGCCTGCTCTAAGGGTAATTGGAACTTCTGTTACCCACCCAGCTATTCTGATACGTGAACCCGGAGATGTACGTCGCTCTGAGAAAGGTGAGACTAAATCATCTTTCAAAAACACATTAATTCGCTTTGGTTGCGCGCCATCTAGATCTTCAGCTGCTTCTTCTAAGATAAGACCTTGCCCATCTACTAGTTCTTTCGATATCTCTCTGAATTTACCCTTTCGACCGCAGCCACATCGTGTTGGTTCTTTGTATTTTTTATCTAGTTGGAGTACATTTAGAATATTTCCACAACTGGGACATTCAAATCTCGATGCAGTTACGTGTGGCCGCACGTCTGATTTTTGTCTCACAATTCCTTCTGTCCAAATAAATTTGTTAAGATGAATACTACGTATTTCAGAAATAAGTATCCGTTGAGATTCAGGAAGATTTACAAATCGAACGGTGAATTTGGTTAGTTTTTTTGGTAAATCAAATTCTTTAATGGCGATTTCAGCAGCTTTAGTCAATTCTTCGGGATTTTCAAGAATTTCTTCACTAATATCTGTATTAAATTTTATTAATTCAGCAAAATCAAGTTGGAGATGACGATTTCCCTTACGTGCGGTTTCAAGAAGCTCTGGATAGTAGTTTTGTTCTATGAATTCTCTACATATCTTTATTTGTTCATCAACTTCCACTCCTTTTCACCCAGATTTTTGGAGATTTTGTGATATTTAAAGATTTAGGTTGGCGTTGAAGTATATTGTTGAAAGGGTATGTTTGGGTAAGGGTTTTGTTATATCAACCCTCTGGTACTTTCTATACTAACGAATAGAAATGAAGTAAAGAAAATAAGTAATAGTGAAAGCAAAATGGCTATGACAATAACTATTACTTTCCATATTGTATGTTTTGGTTTCCATTTGATTAGTTTGATCATGGGAAATGAAAAGAGAGAGATAAAGAATCCCAGAAATCCTAATATTGGGTGGTAAAAAGATAGACTCCACGTTATGCTGATTACAATTACTCCTCCCATTAGTATCAATAAGAAATCCTTTAATATTCTTGCGCTCGATTCATAGTTCTTCAATTTTCTGTATCCAAATACACTTAGAATTGCTATTGTTAATGGGATTAATGACCATAATATGTTCTCTTTGAATTGTTCTTGTTCCCTAATCTTATCTTGTTGCTCTTTTTTTTCTACTTGCTGATAGATTTTGATCTGTTCTTTAGTGCATTCCAAGCACTTGGATTTGTCATTAAAGCGATCACAAAATGCTTTATATTCACTAGTTTTGGTTGATTTGTCTAGGCCCTCAATAAATGAGCGATATTCAGACAACTCTCCCTTGAAACCGCTTTCTTCTTCACCAAAAGCTGCTTCAACAGTACATAGTTTGAAAGAATCCGAGAACCTATAACTCATAGTTGGTTTGCTTGCCAAAACACCACCTACCAAAATTAAAAAAATAAGAAAATAAAATAACTTCATTTATTCAATACTTTTCGCAAGTTCTCAATTAACTTATCGGTAGCTTCATGTACTTGTTCTTCGGTTTTTGTTCCAGTACATACAATCTTACCATTTGAGAAAAGAAGAAATGTTGCATTGGTGCCTTTTAGTTTATGAACAAGACCAGGAAATTGTTCTGGTTCATATTCGGTGTGTGGTAATTTTAATCCAAGCACGTTTAAGTTAAGGTCCATACCAATACTTCCAGATGCTACAATGTTCTGAACTGTAATTTCTGGCTTAATAGTTACATGAATATCTAATTTCTTCAAACTTTTAATTATACTCTGAATAGATCTATCAACATCGGGAAGAGTTCGTGCTCCTGTACATACAACTTTTCCTGAACTAAATATAAGTGCTGACGTTTTAGGATCTTTTATTCTTAGAACTAATCCTGGAAATTGTTCTGGATTATATTCAGTGTTAGGTAGAGTTGCTGCCATGCGCTCAAGAGGAATTTCCTTCTCAAGACCAGTTGAGACAACAATATTCACAATACGAATTTCCTTTTTTCCTTTTTGAACTGCTTTCTTTGATTTTGCCATATAAATACCCCCTATTTCATTTATAAAGAATCCCTCCTTTTTAAATGTTGCCTTTATAAATGAAAAATAGTGGTCATATTTTTAAATACACTTCAATTTGACGTCGATATGGATCATACTCATTTATTGCTACGATCGGGGGAAATTTTTCTCAAAGGAAGAAACAGAAAGTTTTTTGAGAAATTATTGCGGCGAAATATTAGAAAAATAGCTAACATTGAGACAAAACAATTACGGGGACGCTTGATTGCGCCTTATGCTCAAAATCATAGTGATTTACAAAAAGTATTCGGTTTGACATCCTATAGTCCTGCAATAGCTGTTGATAAAGATATCAAATTAATTGCTAAAACTGCAATAGATATGATTACGGGATCTACATTTCGAGTTGCATCTAAGCGATCAGATAAATCATTTCCGTCAACAAGTCCCGAAATTAATCGTACAATTGGTGAATATATTGAAGAACATAGTAATTTCACATTTTCGTTTGAAAATCCAGAGACTACCATTCATATTGAAATAAATCAAGATGGCGCGTATTTGTATACTGAAGTGATACGTTGTTTTGGTGGTTTACCAGTTGGCTGTGAAGGATCCATTCCACTTCTCGTTGAAAATAATAATAGTATTCTTGCTGGAATTTTAATGATGAAACGTGGATGTCATATTGAGCCAATTTGTTTGGAGAAACAAGATATATCGCTTCTTGCAAAATATAGTGCGCGTAAAATTATGTGTGAAATTGTTGAAAAAGTGGATTCAGATGTACTTGTTGTTGGTCAAACATTTGATGAGTTTGCAACAATGGATGGTGTTGTATTGAGACCATTAATTGGCTATAGTGATGATGAGATCAAAGAGATGAAGGAAGAATTCAAACATTCATAAATTATATAATAAATATTAAAGTAGACAAAATATGCCAGAACCAAAACCACCAATAATTTCTTTTAATGATTCTTCAATTGGAGATTTTTTGATGACTACTGATTTTCAATATGCGTTTGAGGTTGTACGTTCTGGGGATGTTATGCCTGAAGGTTATGGGGGGACCATGTCACCAGAATCTCCAGTGATGCGATGTTACAAAAAAAGTCCTTTTGTAGAAGGAGGTTATACTATTGGTCAATTAACAATTGATTATTTTGAAACAGAATTTTATTGGGCGAATAAAGAAATGATTGATGGTTTTTATGCTAGGTTAGAGAAAGAATTCAATTCCCGATAACTTTACTAAACAAACTCTGGGCTTCTTCTTGTGATTGTGCCTTAATCAATACACGGCCATCTTTGAAAATAGTTAATGCGCCCAACCGAAGTGTGGCTTCATCTTCAACAAAATTATCTAGTCGCTCTTTTATTTCATTATAGCTAAGAGAGGTTTTTATTTGATATCTACTACTACCACAAAAATGAATGGTATTCATCTCATCGCTTTGTTCTAAGTGTGGATATCCTTCAAGTTCTTTTTTTTTCCCAACATTCAATTCTTTGAATTTCATATTCCACACATCAATATAATATAATTTAGAATCAACTGATTTTTCCGTTATTATTTGAATTGCTAAGGAAACTTGCATTGCGGCGATTGTTGTTGTAATTGAATTAAGAACTCCAACTTGACTACATGTTTCAAGAGGAATGTTACGTGCAAAATCATGCAATTGTGGACCATATGGGAATATTGGCATAACATATCCTGCTGTTTTTATTGCTGCACCATAAATCCATGTTTTAGATTTTTTTCTGCAATAATCACTTATTAGAAATCGTGTTTTCATATTATCTGTTCCATCAATAATTAGATCTGCGTCTTTTAATACATCGATATTATGTGAACTTAGATGAATGGGACGTGAAATTACTTTAACTTCACTATTAATATATTTTAAATTCTCTTTCGCAACGTGCGCTTTACTTTTATCAACATCTTTTTCACCAAATAACGATTGTCGCTGTAGATTAGAAACCTCCACTACATCACGATCAATTAAGATTAATGTGCCTATACCAGCACGTGCAAGAAGCTCAGCAGATACAGTGCCTAAAGCACCAACTCCTACTATTGCAATAGTGCTTTGCCTAAGTTTTTCTTGTCCACCTGGCCCAATTACTAATTCTTGTTGTGCGTATTTCATGATACGATCTCCTTAATTGAACACGCATTACATATTTCCTTGTTTGCTGGCTCGGAGCATTTTACGCATTGTTTAATTGATGCAGATTGATTCTTTTCAGCTTCTTGAATAAGTGGTAGCATTGATAAAAATGAATTAATGATTCCTTGCTTTGTTCCTTTGTATTTATTCTCAAATTCATTGAGTAAATCTTGAATTGCATGTCGATATCCTTGTTTTGAATAAGGGCATTCGGTAAATTTGATATTAAACCCTTTGAGAAGTGTGTATAAACGAACTTCTTTTTCACTACACATGTACAATGGTTTTACTCTTTGTACAAATAAATCATGTTCATCAATTCCTGAGACAGGTCCTATTCTCCCAGCTAATTTTGTGTTGGCCTTAAAGATATTCATGAGAATTACTTGCGCTTCATCATCTAAGTTGTGACCAGTGACTACTTTAGTTGCGCCTAATGTACGAGCATGTTTATTGAGAAGATATCTGCGCCAGACACCACATATATTGCATGGTTTTTTGTTCGTAGAATTTTTTGCATAGGCATCTTCAAGAGTTATGCCAAATTCTTCTTTGTTACTTACAACATGAAGTTCTACATCGTGGTTTGTACAGAATTCTTCTAAATCTTTAAGGGTTTGTTCGCGATAATTAGATATTCCTTCATCAACTGCTAATGCAAATAACTTGTTCTTCATTTGGTAGCGCTGTAAATATTTTTTTGTTAAGTATAATACAGTTAAAGAGTCCTTTCCGCCAGAAGTTGCTATACACAATGTATCTGAACGTTCAAGAAGTCGATATTTATTGATAGTTTTGAACACTTTATCTTCAAAATAGTTGATAAAGTGCTGTTTACACAACGATCCATGCTGCAGAGTGATTACTCCTTTATGTTGACATTTAATACACTGCATATTATCCCCCAGAAATTACGCTTAGGATTTCTAGTGCGTCTTTATCATTAATTGTGTCATCTTCTGTTAGCACATCATTACTGCGTACAACAAGTACGGTTTCTGGATTGATGGTAAGTTCTTGTAGAAGATCTGCAACAGTTGCCCCTTGCGATGTATGCGTAAATGTACGTTGTTCTTGCTCTAATGTTATTTGTAGTTCCATTTTCTTCCCCTTCGTCCCCTACTGGGCCAAACGTTTAGATAGTATCTGAATCAGAGCCTGCTTTATAAATTTTAATATCTATTTTGAAGAATTCGCTTTTTTGATTAATTTCATCTCTCGCATAACTTGCTTTTTTGCAGATGGTGATAGTTTTGATTTAATGGTATTAAGAACACAATAGCGTAAAAACAGACCTTTATTAGAAAATCCCATGTCTTTCATGACCTTTTCAAGTTTCTTCATGCTTTTTGGAGATAAGGTCATTATTGCCCTTTTTTTTGCCATAACTAGGGTGTAGAAGTCAAATTATTTAATTATTATTGTGCTAAAGTTAGCCAAACGTTTAAATAATTAAAATAAGTAGATAGAAATATGATTTCAAAAGAGGAAATGGGTCATTTATGGCCATTCTACTTTTACAAGTTTATGAGGGGTGTTGTTTTTCTTACAACTATCACATTATTCATTTTCTTAACAGAAAAAGGACTTAGTTATACTCAAGGCGCCGCTTTAGTTGCCATATCATCATTATTTCAAGTTATTTTTGAATTAATTACAGGATCAGTGGCGGATACTTTTGGTAGAAAGAAATCTGTTGTGATTAGTTTGTTTATTGATTCCATAATTATTTTAGGTGTTGCTGTTACTAATTCTTTTTGGTTGTTAGCAATTCTCTTCGGTTTATGGGGCATTTCAACTACTCTTGCATCTGGAGCAGATTCTGCTTGGGCGATTGATTCACTAATTCAAAAGAAACGAGAAGACTTACTTGATTCGTATTACTCAAAGGGTAGAAGTTTTTTTAATGTAGGTATGATTGTTGCGGGACTCTTATCAACTACGATTCTGATATATTCAGGAAACCAAACTCTGTGGTTTCTACGAGTTTTTTTAACTTTAACAATAGCGGTTGTACTAGCATTTTTTGCAAATGAAACATTTGTACAAAAAGGACAAGTATCTTCCATTAATGTAACATTATCAAATGCCAAAAGGGCATGTAAGGTTTTTACTAAATCTTTGGTTCTAAAGAAAATGGGATTTGCTCTATTTTTTATTTATTTAGCAACATACATAGCAGAATCTGTTGCTATTCAAGATTACAAATTACAAGCAGGAATTCCTTTAGCATGGTGGGGAATATTGTTTGTAATAGTTTCGGTATCGGGAATCTTCACCCCCCAAATAGGAATGAAGATTGCAAACAAATTTACAAAATTAAGCACTTATTTAACATTAGCTTATCTTCTTATGGCAGTGTTATATGCGTTAGCGATTCTGTCATTAAATGTATTTTATGTTGCCATTCTTACTATTTTGTTTATCGTGGTGTATGATTTCTATCTTCCAGCCGAAGATAAATTATATAATAAACATACACCTTCTTCCCTGCGAGCTAGCGTAAATTCAATTAGATCAATGATCCAACATGCAGGGGTAATACTAGGAATGATATTTGCTGGACTCTTAACAGATCACTTTGGTGGAGACAAAACAATAGCGATTGCTTCTTTGGTGTTAATTCCTGCAATCATATTGGTATCAACAATAAATGAGAGACGAAAAAGGCGATAGTAAAAGTTTTTATACGGTTCCATTTTAAGATGTAATATGAAAACAATTGTGTTTATTTTGGATCCTGAACTTGAAGAACTATCAACTACCTTGGGATATGAAGGAGTTCAAAACGTGCAATTGGTACGTGCGGATTCAAAGAAATCTCTTTTACAAGAAATCAAGAAAGTTAAAGGAAAAAAACTAATTGCATTTAAACCCCCAACAGAAGATTTATTGCGATTTTCGCTTGAAAAAACACGTGTTGATATTGTTTTTGGCTTTGAAGGAATTCATCCTAAAGATAGTGTACATTACAGAAGGGGTGCGATAGATCAAATTACGTGCAAAATAGCAAAATCTAAAGGAAAGATGATTGGTTTTTCGTTTACCAATCTTTTGGAATCACGTAATCGCTCTACTATTTTAGGCAGAATGATGGCGAATGCAAAATTATGTAGGAAATATAAAGTTAAGATCGCTGTTGATAATTTTTCTTCTCACATAAGTCAAATGCGATCTTCAAAGGATCTTGCTGCATTTACGCGAGTATTGAAATTGTAATTTTTGTTCACGTTGTTTCAAAATGCGCCTCTATTGGCGGTAGTGCCTTTGTTATTGGTGCATCATTCTAAGAAGATTTTAAATATTAAAAACAATTCTCACAAAGAATGGTACGAAGAGGTGTGTATGTTTTGCTTATTTTATTATTCATTCCCTTAGCTGCAGCACAAACAAATTGGCTTGGTGAATCTGGTTCATGTCCTGCAAGCGAGTGCTTTGTTGCAAATACAGGTAAAACAGGAGATTTTGCAAAAGGAACACCACAATGTGTGAAATCAGGGACAAAAATATTTTCATATGAATGTCTAAGTGGAGAATGGAACTCTCGCTTACCGGATTTAATTAATGAACTAACTAAAGATGTTTCATCTGATTACAGTTTGCATTGTGCATCACCAAGAGAAATATTTCCTCGATTCGATAATAAAGAGGGAGCAATAATTGGTGCAACTTTGTTGAATGGTGAACTTGCATGTTATAAATTAGATAAAGAGGGACAGCGTTTAATTCCTCAAAAAGATAACACGTGTATTGTTCGTGCATGTATTCTCACGCAAGGAAGCAAAAAAGTGGCGGCTTTTATGCTTACTGATGATGCCAAAGAGAAAACTGTCCTTCAAACATTTAATGTTAACCCTTCATCCTGCAAGGGTGCTACCTATAAAAATTGTGGAAAGGGCATTATGTATTCACCTACAAAAAATGTGTTAATTGTATCCCAGCAACCAAAAAACATTGTTTCAATTGTCGGTAGTGCGTGGAATAACTTTTTTTCAAATAAAAAGAATATTCCTGCTCAATTACTTCCTACATCAAAATTGATTACACAATATTATGCATCTTCAAAAGGAAATAAACAAATTGAAGCAATATATTCCAATACTGCAGCCATACGATTTGAAAATTATGATACTCCTATTTGTTCATTTGTAAAACAATTTAAATCAAGCAATCCAAGTTCGCTTGGAAAATCCTCCCAAAATGCGCAATTAGGTTGCAATCGCCAAAAAAATGTTGTACTTGTTTCACTTCCTTCAACTTTTAGAGATACATGGTCTGAATTCATACGTTAAATGAACATTTTTTTGCCTATTTTCTCGCAAGCTTTATATAGATAATTTCGTTATCTTGTAGTACATATGATCTTGAAAAAGAGGTACCTTTTTGTAGCGTTAGTTCTGTTACTTTCTTTTTCTGCATTTAGCGATCCTGGTTGTTACTTTTATGAGGGGGCTTCTGATGCGTTATACTGCGCTCCATTTCTCTCTGATGATTTGGCAAAAAAAGATTGTGGTGCAAATCCTTTATGCGATTTTACAACTGTTTTTACACCCAATTCCGATTGTTCTAATGTCGCAGCGTGTAGACAAATTACATGTTCTGATGATTGTTCTATCAAACCACGCGGAAGATGTCTTGCACAAGGAGGAAAAGAAGTTCCAGAAAATGAATTTGCACAATGGTGCGTTCCTGGGTGTTGTGTCGTTGGTTCGTCATGTTCATATCCACATTCTCGTGAGGAGTGTTCAGATATTGCGTCCTTGCAAGGTACACAACATGCATTTTACAATCCTTCTGGAATGAATACTCTTACTTGTAAACAACATTATTGTGCGTTGGATCTTGAAAAAGGTATTATTCGTGGATCTGTTGATAGCAAAACCACAATTCATATTGAGGAATTGGATCTTACACAAAATGTGCAAGGAAATTATAAAATCAGTGTTCCTGCGGGGACATATACTCTTGTTGCAACATCTTTGGGCCGAATTCCAGATTCACAAACACTTTCTGTTGAGAAAGGAATTGCGTATACTTTAAATCTAAAATTAGACTCTATTGCAGGAAAAACAACAATTTCTGGTATTGTAAAAAATGAAAAAGGAGAATTGCTCAAAGGAGCAAAAATCACATGGGCAGGAAAAGTAAGTGGTTCAACATTTACAAATGAAGATGGATCCTTTATAGTTTCAGTTGATCCGGGAAAATATGTAGTATCAGCGCGAAGTACATCCTATGGGCTTACCTCACAAAAAGTTACAGCTTCAAAAGAAACTCAAACTAAAGTTTCGTTCACTCTTCGTAAAGAATTAGAGCAAGGAGTTAAAGGCGTAGTTTATATTGATAAGAACTCAAATGCAAAACGAGATGTTGGTGAAGAGCAAGGCGGTGTTGAAATATATGTAGATTCACAATTAATTGGAACTTCAGTATGGCCGTCTGGAACATTTGAAGCAGGTGTTCCACCTTCTTTGCAGCCAAGTTCTCATACCATCTCAGCACAATATCAAGAATTCTTCTTTGAAACCAAAATAGTAACATCTAGCGGTACAATTCTCTCTCAAGATATTAAATTAGAAAAAAACAAAAATGATTGTTCAAGTTCTACTTTACAAGTGTCTGGGACTCCTGTTCGTGGAAAATCTTCAATTCGCTTACAATGGAAAGCTCCCTGTATTGGTGTTCTTGGATATAAGATCGAGAGGCATAACAGTACAAAAATACAATACCTTCCCGCTTCTTCACATGCATATATTGATGAAGATGTTGAGTGGGGCTCGTCATATTCATATACAATACAGGCGTTACTAAAATCTCAAAATATTACTGTTTCAGATCCAATAACAATTGATGTACATGTT
>CAYOOY010000011.1:20326-29016 GCA_964405725.1 uncultured Methanosarcinales archaeon
AAATGAGGAATGTAATAATAAGTATTCTTCCACAAAAGGATGGGATTCTTTTTGTGTTGGAGAGAATTCAACCACTATTTTTACGTGTTCTAATGATAATACACTTAAACCTGTAAAACAATGTGCAATTGGAAAACAAGCATACTGTGCTCCGTTTGGTAATGGAAATGCAGGATGCAAGGAAAACCTATGCTTAGTTAGTAATTATGGTCTTTTTGATAATTCGGCATCATGCTATGGAAGTTCATCGTTGAAATCACAGCATATTAGAACGTATTGTTCTTACGATGTTGTTGGAAGTATTGAGAGTTGTCGTGATTGTTCTACTGTTGTTTCTTGTAAAGATTATAATTCTAAAGGTGCATGTCAAGTTAATAGTTGTCTTACTAAAAAGTGTGAATGGAAAAATGTAGCTCAAACCAAAACTCCTGATATTTACAAAATGTTTTTTCCTTCCTATAATCCATTCTCTTCAAAAACGAGCAAAGAATTCAATGCAGGATATTGTATAGAAAAAGATGCTAAGAATGATTGCTCTTTATGTGGTCCGAAGAGTTCGTTATTTGAAAACAATTTTTGTACTGGTGATGTTTGCAGTGCACTTGGAAACTGTTTTTCTGAAAAATCGTTGCAAACTTGTAATACGTGTCCACCAAATCCTACACCTAAAGCAAATTGTTATACTTTTGTTACTAAAAATGAATGTTCTGCAAATGTATGTGGGTGGGATTCATGTACATGGATTGATGAAGGAAAGGGTAAATGCGTAAAAGATAGTAATAATGATGGAAAAGATGATTGTGCAAACGTTGCTGATGCATTTGCATGCCGAACAGATATTAAAGGGCCAGACCTATCATATAATGGTCCAACAATTCCCATAATTACAGTTAATTCCAACAAAATTACTCTTACTTCTGATGCAAGTGCTACAAAAGTATTTTACTGCCTTAATAACAACATCAAAAAATGTTCATATAAATCCGTTTCTGGATTTAAGGGATCGTTTGTAATACCAGTTACAGGAAAAATAAATGGTAAACCGTTGCTGCTTACTGCGTACGCAGTTGATCCATACCAAAACAAAGGTGAACCATTTACTCTTCTTATGTATGTAGATACCGTTGCACCTTCTTTTACATTTAAAGAAGAAATTAGCACAAAAGGAGAAGCAACCAATATTCGAGTTGTGTTAACCGGATTAAAAGAATCTACCTCTTGTTCATTTAATTTAGATCAAATATTTCCCGCGGCAAAAACTCAACGTAAATTGACACAATTTGGAGACGCAAAATCTGCAGTATTTAGCAATTTACGAGGTGTCTCGTACAGGTTAGATGTTACTTGCAGAGACATTGCTTCAAATATTCATAAGATTACCAAACTTATTCGTGCTCAATTTAATGGAACTGTTGTGTTGCAATATCCTTCGCCAAACCAAATTCTTGCAGCTAAAAAGATCGCATTTAAGGCTTCAACTAAAGTGCCATCAAGTTGTGTATTGATGCGTAACGACGAACAATTAACTCAATTTATTTCTGATACCGCAGGCACCATCCATACAACTCAAGAGATTCCTGGCTTTGTTGATAGGGTTTATAGCAACGAATATGTTGCTTCATGTCAACAAATTTTATCCGGAAATGTTTCAAAAGAAGCGTTCAATTTTACGATTGATTTTAGTCCCCCACAAACAATGGTAACCTTAATTGAAGATGATACCACAATAGTTCATGTAACTAATGATTGGCAAGAATCATTTATTCAAGACGTTACAATTAATTTAACATGCGTCGCGAGTGGATTTTCATGTGACTCAGTTTATTATTGTCTAGGTGATTCGTGTCCTATTTTGCCATTAGATAGCTATACAAAGTATACAAGTTCAATAAAATCTACTACATCCAATACTATTTGTTATTATTCTACTGATACTGCTAAATCAAATGTGTTTACGCCTAGTTGCGGCAAAGTTATTATTGAAGGATTTGGATTAGAAATATCAAATGCTGCGTGGTTTTCAACGCCGGAAGGTATTCTACTCCCATCACAAGTCGATGTGTTAGAATTTAGCACTAAAGTACCTACTGCAACTTGCTTAGTTGGTGCTAATGAGGGTTTTATTACCACTACTGCAGAATCCCTCGATTCATTTGGCGGATATTCTTTGGATCTTAGTGAAAAAACGTTGCCATTATATATTCGCTGCTATGATTTGTTAGGTAATGTTGGTCCTGAGCAAGAAATAAATTATGCAACTAATATCTCAACACCAAATATTGTAGAATTTATTGCAAATCCTAGTACCTTACCAAAGGGAAGCGTTGCATCATTAAAAATTATTACAGATGAATATGCCCATTGTAAATTTAGTACCAGTACTTCTACATATGATTTAATGCCTTACTCTTTTTCTGAATCAGGTGTACTTGATACTTCACATACAAGTTCGTATGTAGCTAATGAAAATGCTAATATTACTTTGTTTGCACAATGTCAAAATGCATTAGGAAAATCCTCACAAGTTAAAAAAGCAAGCTTACGCGTTGCTTCGCTTAAAACCGTTCGCGGGATTACATCTTTGAAACCACAGGGAACAATTCCTTTTTCGGGATCTGTACCTGTAGTTGCTCATCTCTCACATGCAGGAGCTTGTTTACTTTCGTATCAGGGGCAAAATATACCTCTTACCTTGGTTGATCCTATAACTCTTCGCTATGAAGCTAATCTTAAAAATGTTACAAAGAAAGATTATTCACTTACATTGTCTTGTACATTAGGGAGTGATGTGTACACAGAATCCCTTTCATTTTCGTTTGATACCACTGTGCCAACAATAACTACTCTTGACGATAAAGATAGAACATGTGGTAAACAGCAGCATATAATTAATGTGGCAACTAAAGATTCTGATCTACATGGATATGAATATCTTTTATATGAAAAAGATGATGAGACATTTTCGCTTAATTATGAAGTTAAGAAAGCCTTGTTGAATACGAGTGTGGATACAAATAGTCCAGTTAGTGTACCCACACATCTTTTGAAATCAAATCAATCATATTACATACAAATTCGTGCTGTCGATACTGCTGGAAATCAAGGAATTTGGCGTGATACAGATGGGTTCATCATTTCTGGTGATGGGTTTGATTCATGTAAAGAGAAGAATGTATCTTTAGCAGGAAATGTAAGTGGTGTTTGTGTGATTAATATACCTGATGATGATAGAGATGGCGATGGAGTTGCCGATGCGTGCGATAAATGTTTGCAAACAGCTCCAAATGCTAAAGTTGATGCTCAAACTGGATGCGGACCTAAATCTGTAACACAAACTCAAAATAGTTTAGGTACTACGGGAAAAATACCTCAGGCAGTTGAGATCACATCTGCACAAGAAGAGGTCTCTGGAAGTGAAATTGAAAAAGAATCTACAACTGCTAATTATATAGGATTTGGATTATTATTACTTGGTATTCTAAGTGTTCTTAGTGGATCTGGTTATTTGGTTCATTATTACAAACGACCTGCTCCAAATAAAGCAGCACCTAATGTGGCTGCTATACCAAGCGTGAAAATAATGATTCCTACAATTAAAGAGCCTGAAAAGCCAAGAGATATATATGGGAATACATATGTTGAAGTAAAAAGAGAAAGACAAAAGCATGCACAAAAATCGAAGCGTAAACAATTATTTGATGCATTTGGAGGAAAAAAATGAATAAAAAAGGAAAACAAAAATCCATGATTTTTGAGCCCCTTTTTCCAGGAAAAAAGGGTATAGGTGTAGGACAAGTATTTATTTTTATAACGGCGGCACTTGTTATGGGTGTTGTTATGATCTTTGGATTTAAAGTAATTGCTGGCATGATTAGTGGTGGCGAAGAATTACAATTTATTGAATTCAAAAATACAATGGAAAAAGAAGTAAAAAAACTTCATTCAAATTATGATGCTGTGCGTACCAAAACATTTCGCGTTCCAACAAAATATACCAAAATTTGTTTTGTGAATTTGGAATATGGTAAATCTGGTATTAAAAAAGAACTTTCTGGATTAAAAAAGCAGAAAATATCACTCGCGTATACTACGTGGAAGGATGCAATGGACCTTGATGATCCATATGAAGAATTAAGTGAAAATGTGTTTTTAAAACCTGCAGGGGAGAAGAAAATTAAATTATTTAACTTTAAGTTGTCTGATATTGATCAAAATGAGAAGGGATATCTTTGTAAATCAATAAAAAAAGGACGATTCGACGTAATCATGGTTGGTAAAGGTGATCATACGCAAATTACATTTGCTGAATAAAGAGCACGTGACAAACAAAGGCGTAATCGGTGTACAACATTATGAATAAAAGGGGACAATTTCAGGCTGGGTTTCATTGGATTTACGTTATGATAGCCGGTGGCATAATATTACTCTTTTTATTTGGTTTTGGTATGCGATTTAAAGAAACCTCAGAGCAAGCTCTTGCGCAGGACGTTGTGGGGTTACTTGAGAATATCATGACTGCGTCGCGCTCAGCGCAAAAACAAATTCGTACAACTAACATAAAGACCCTTGCGGATTATACATTAGAATTATCTTGTGAAGAAGAAGTTTCTACGCTTGGATTGCGTGAATTTGCAACCCGCTACGAAGATAATATAGATCCTCTTTTTGGTCCGGCCAGATTTGTTGGCGATTCTATGATTAGTTGGAGTTTACCTTTTGAATTTCCGTATCGTGTGAATGATTTTTTGCTTTTAGCAACTGATGCGACCCAAATTGTGTTCGTTGGATCAGATGGATTTGTTGAAGAATTTATGGATGCAACGCAATTTGCAGCCGAAGAGAAAGGTATTTTTGATAGAGAAGTTGTCAATTCACTTACAGAAATTAAGTCAAGTAATTCTAAGGTGCTACGCATAGTAGATGTTTCTGGTACAGTTCAATTTAAAGGTAAAGTACCCAAAAATGTAGCTAAAGCAAAAAGTGCAACGGCTGTATCGTTTGGAGTGAGTGGGGCGAACTTTTATACAATGACAAAAGAGAAAAAGTGGAGATCTCTTAAACCATCACCTCTTCCTATTGTAAGTTTAGGCGGTGATCGAGATGCTGCAAAAATTGCTATGATATTTAGCACCAATCCAAAATCATATTGGTGTGGAATGGAACAAGGTCTTTCACGATTTGAACACGTTACACGAATCCATACCGGCAAAATTGAGACATATTTGAAATCATATCCCGATCCAACATCTTCATGTGGCGCAGCCTTGGTACAAGCGCAAGGCGTAATCACAAACACCATTACAAATGCTAGAGCATGTTATGAGAATAAAGTGTGTAATCAGGTTATTCAAACTGCCTCAGCGCTTGCGACAATTAATGATGAATTGGAGGTGAATGGCTGTGCTACTATTTACTAATCGTCGTGGACAAATTCAGATGATGCAAACCATAGCTGTTCTTATTATCTTTTTTATTCTTGTCTCCCTTGGAATAGTTGCGTATGTCGCTTTTTCACAAGGTGAAGTAGATGCTGAGCGCCAAGAGGCATTAATTCAGCGGGCTCAAAAAGTAAGTACGCGCGTTAGTTTTTTACCCGAATTACTGTGTAGCAAGGGGGCCGCAGAAGCTGAAGGAAATTGTATTGATCGCTCTAAATTGGAATCTTCGCAAAAGGTGTTTGATGATAATAAAGAGTATTATTTCAATTATTTTTCTTATGCTACTATTGAAGTTGAAGAGATATATCCTAAAGGAAATGGAACTAAATTAGTATTATATAATCATAAACCTGGTAAAGTTCGAAATATTGAACCAACGAGGTTTCCTGTGACTCTTCGTGAAACAATGGATGATGGGTCATATCAGTATAGTTTTGGTTATTTACTCATAACCGCATATGGAAAATGAATACAAAAGCACAAGGAGAAATCATGGGTTTAATTGTAATAGTGATGATTGTAATGGTTGGCGCATTAGTTGCGCTTAATTTTGCGCTTTCAGATGATGGTGATTCAAAAGCGTTTAAACGAAAGGGCGTAGCGCAAGGGACCATGGATGCGTTGTGGCGTAGCAATGTTCGTTCTGATGCTGGATGTGGAGGCTATTTTAGTACGCCCACATTTGCTGAAATCGCAGCAGATTGTATTGAAAATAAAGATAGTCCTGAATATAGCTCGTATCAATGTGGTAGTATGAGTAGTTGTGATTTTTTTAACAAGGAAGTAGGTTTTATTTTGAATTCAACATTAGGCAAACGATTTTGGAAGTATGAACTTTCAATGGGATTCATTGATGATGATAAAAAATCGTTACTAAAGCCATTATTAGATGAGCGAACTATTACAGCGAAGCAAAAATCAGCCTGTCCAATATCTCGTAAGGGTAAAGTTGTCACGCGTGATTCTGGTTTTGCTGAAGTGAGCACTTCACTTGGCACAATTCAAGCTAGATTACGTGTGTGCAATTAAAACCATTGTATAGCAAGAATCGGCAGAATATTTATATAGGAATAATCTTTTATCTGAGTATAAATGAGGTGTTAACATGAAAAATTTCCTATTTGATAAAAAAGGGCAAGGTTTGTCGTTAAATGTAATTATTGTTGCGGCACTCGCGTTAGTTGTTCTTGTAATTTTAGTAGTTGTGTTTACTGGTGGAATTGGCGATTTTACTTCAGGTATTAATGAGGCAGAATTGAAAACAGGGTATGGCGTTTGTCATCCAAAGGCTACTTCATTAGCTCAACTTAAAATAGAACTTAAAACTGCTGGCGACGATGCTGTGAAAGTTGCAGGACTTAAAGAAGAGTTTAATGATGTGAAAGTTACCTGTAATAAATATAGTCACGATGAAACGCAGTGTAAAGATAATGAGTGTTCGTGGAAATAGAATGTTTTCTTTTTTTTCCCGTAAGGGATCCGCTCAAATGATGTGGGTCCTTATTGGCGCTATCCTTGCATTAGTTGTACTTGTTATACTTACTATGCTGTTTACTGGAAACATAGGTGGATTTGAAAGAGACATTACAAGTTGTTCTGGGCCAGGCAAACAATGTGTGGTGGCGGATAAATGTGGTGGACAGGTATTATCCTCACATACTTGTGCGGATGCTACGAAAATATGTTGCGTGCAATTTTGATGAGACGTGCAAATATTTCCGTGCGAACATGGATTATCATAACCGTTGGCGTCATTGTTGGCTTTTTGTTTTTAGCGTTTGCGGGAAGATTACAAAAATTGGTGTTAGGATGAATAGAAAGAAACAATACGGATTGAATGCCCGCGCCCTGACGAAGTCGAGGCGCATTCGCAAGTGTAGCGAGCGAATCATGGCGCCGTGCCCTGGCATTCAACATAAAGTGGGCAAAAAAGCTGCTGTTGAAATGAAAATAGTGATCATTATCATAGTAGTCATTACATTCCTTGCTATGCTTGGGTTAATTGGCATATATGGTGGTGATTTGACTAATCTGTTTGAAAGTTTAAACTTCGTATCATGGTAAGATGGTTGCATTAAATAAAATAGGTGTGTATGCAATAGCTCTGATAGCTGGTGCTATAATATTAGGAATTATTTTTGGTCCTAGTCAAATTTTTTCTATAGTAAAGGGCAGTTCTTCAAATTTATCTCAACTTGTTCCAAATGTGAGCGCAATGGTTGGAATAGATGAACAAGGATCATCTGATGTCATTGTTCCTGAAGCGAATATACAGAAATTTAAAAATTTAAATAATGCGATTGAAACAATGAAAGGGAAGAAACAATGTGTTTCTAATTATGGTGGTTTTACAAATTTAGGTGGCACTTCTATTGAAATAGGCTTATCAGAAAAAAGTCTCGTTGCCTGGCTTATGCAAGATGGTAGAAAATCAAATCATTCTTTTAAAATTGAAGATCTTAAACCATGTGTAATTGCTGGCTCAGAAGAAATTACTGAAAATTTTTATGAGAAATATGAAAATAAACCTTTCAAGAATGATATCAAAGGATATTTTGCAAGTGTAGATCGTATTAAAATAAAGGAAGATGATAGAACTGGGTGCTTAGCTGATACGCGTTTCATGCTTCCAGGATATAGTGATGATATTGTAAATGATGAATGTGATAATTTAGAGGATGGTGGTAAATTATTTACGCCAGATGGGAAATATATTTGTTTTTTCCCAACTAATTTTGAGACAGATGCTGATGAAGATGGTTTAGAGAATTCATTTGTACAAGGATTACAAATTGATGAATGTACATGAAAAATAAAAAAGGATTAGCAATGGCGCAGCTTGTAACCATTACGCTAGTTGTTGTTGGATTCTTAGTTATTACTACGGCTGTTGGCGTTGCGATGTCTAAGAATTCTGATCAGGAAGCTGAATTGGCATGTCATAATAGTGTGGGTATTCGTGCCATGACTGCAGTTAGTTCACTTGGTTCTTCAAAGATAAAAGTTGCTCCTCTTTTGTGTAAAACAATTGATCGTGATGTTACGGGTGATCGAGAAAAAGTCAAAGCACAACTTGCTCATATGATGGGTAGGTGTTGGTGGATGTTTCATAAAGGAAAATTTGATGAGATCGTTGATTCCTCCACTTCCTCTGCAGGAAAAGTTCTTGGATTAACTAATAATAACGCGTGCTTTATGTGTTATTCGGCAGCAATAAAATCAGATGAACTAAAGAAAAAACCAATTACATCT
>CAYOOY010000012.1:0-3649 GCA_964405725.1 uncultured Methanosarcinales archaeon
GATTTGAAACAGAAATTCTCATTTGATCACTAGCTCCTCCAAGAGTTACCAGAGTCTTTTGCATGGGTGCATGATTTAATAAATCAATATAGGCAGGTCTGTGAAACAATTTGTCAGCAGAAGTAAGAATCAATGGTTCCTGAAGGCCTGTTAATTGACGTAGAAATTCTATATTAACCTCATTACTAAGAAAATGAGAATTATTGATATATCCTCCTTCTAATTTATAATTTCCTTTGTGTCTATTAAATGGTAAACTTGAATCACTATGATAAATGGAAGTTATAAGCCCCCAACCAATAGAGGTATTTGTTAAATAAACATCATCTGTGTCAAATAATTGCGAAAGATCATCATGTCTCTTATCTTCATACAATGCTTTATACACGTTACACAAAAGTGCAAAATCAGGTAGGAAATATCCGTGTTCTTTACAATATTTCTGTGCGTTATCTACTGATAATCTCACATCTTTGAATACCACTTTATTTAGAAGAACTCTAGAATAATGATGTAGTGCGGTTCCATAACTATTTCTTGGTATTAATGCACGTACTTCAATTGTATCTTCTACTTGAGGAGGAGTATTTTTCACATCCGGAAGACCTTCAACTATTCTTCGAGCTTCTTCAACAGAAATGATTCTAGATCCAAGTGGTTTAAGAGATTTCATATTATTATATCAATCCTTCTATCCTTCCATCTTTTAGCTGCCATTATATACTCTCTTGATGATCTATCAATTAGATTATTTCCAATATAGACTCTTTCTAACCTTGAGTTTGGTTTAACATTAAATGGCAAAATCCGTAGTTCATTGTCCTGCAAATATATCTCTTCAAGAGATAACATGTTAGGAAGAGATCCCCACCCTTGCATTTTATTTCGTTGTAAATCTACTGTTGTTAATTTTCCAAATGCTTTGAAATCTTTCCCAGGATACTCCATATCTGCACCATTCATTCTAAGATAAGTAACATGATTATCTTCAATTTCTATTCCAACATTGTAATTAGGCATTAGAAACAAATCATGTGCATCTTCATTGAAATACTGTATTGCAATTCTATTCAATGCATTATATTCTGATTTGTTCAATGATGTATTTAAGAAATCAACTACTTGTGTTGGCATTTGATTTGCAATTTTCATCGCTTCCTCTATTGAGATAACTTTTGATCCATGAATTGGTTTCAGAGATTTCACAATCGCACCGCCATGACATATCCTTCATCGTTGAATTCACAGTCTAAATCAATTACTTCTTCATTACCTAATACGCGATAAAAAGCAGGACTCTTTAAATCAGAACAAGTTAATTTTAGATCTATATGCGGATTTGTTGCAATTCTTTTTCTTTCGTCCAAACTATTTATTCCCGTAAGATCTTGAAAAAATGCGTTACTTCTTTGATTGAAAACAGACTTTGTAATTGAATGATCTTCAGGAACATAATCTAATATAGGAGTAGTATGCAATTTATCTTCATTAAACCCATGTTTTGCATTCGTTGGACAATCTGGAAAATGCCAAATATTTGGATAATGATAAAATTGTTTTTCATCTCCATCATAGACGGTATTTGTTAATATCACACCAGACTTCTGCATTGATTCAAGATACTTTTTAAACCCTGGTTGTCTTTGGTTTGAGATTTTAAGTAATATATTACACAATAAAGGCATACTTGGAATTGTCCATCCTTGAAAATCTAACGTGTGAAGAGCTTCATATAATGTTGCAGAATACAAACTTCCATCTTCATTCTTGAGAGGATACATTCTCACATTAATTCTATCATATGCTTCAATTACCTCTCCTTTAGAGTCATTGCATACAATGTTATCTAATCTAAAATATTTATCTCTATTCCCCATAGGATTGTTTTGAGGCATTTTATCAATAATTTTTCGAGCTTCTTCTACTGAAATTACTCGATTCCCAAGTGGTTTAAGCGCTTTCATTTTAGTATCAAAAACCTCGCAGAATGATCTAATCGTTTTGGTCTGATATCAAATGAACCAGCCATTAACTCTAAGGGGTATAATCCGTTTTGATGAGATTCAGGCATCAAATGTAATTGTGACCCATCAACTTGGTATTCTTGATCTATAATTTCAAAATAATTTTTAGCAACTTCTTTATCAAATAATGAATAAAATCCAGGATGATATGATTCACTTTTTTTCATAACTTTACCAGAACAAAATTTATTGATTGGAATTGTTCTCGAATATGGCGAATCTAATCTAATCGATCTATTATCAAAAGTTGTTTCAAGAACTTGTAATTGCCAACATTCACTTCCCCATCCAACTTCTTCTTTAAAAAATTCCATATAAGAACATGTTGAAAAATCTTCAAATAACAGCTCATTTCTCTCTATATTACTTCTTTTTCTTCCTTTATCATTTTTCCATTCATAATTATCAATAATTGCTTCCATTGTTTGCTGCATAGTTAAAGGAATTGGCAATGTATTTTGATTTAATAGTGGGTGATTTTCACCTTCAATTTCATGTAATTCTTTTAGAGCTTCACCATACGTTGCCATTTCTGAACCAATCATATATCGTGAATTTTCTACATACGATTCTTCTATCTCTTCTTCACTCATTCCTTCAACTATTTTCATAGCTTCCTCTACTGACATTACTCTATTTCCGTGAATTGGTTTTAGCGCTTTCACCGTAATACCCTCACTCCAGATTTTCTCAATCTATTTATTTCAAGTAATGTTTCATCAGAATACTCAATTGGATTATCTTGAATATCTAAATACTTGATATGTGGATTCATTCGCTGAACTTCTGTTATTTTATTTGAAGAAATATGTAGATGACTCAAACTTGGTGGCACGTTTTCTATTCGTGAAATGTCATTATACTCAAGAGATAAATGATTTAGCCTTGAAAAGGATAACATTTGCCTAGGAATCTCGTTAAGGTCTTGTCTGTTCATAACGAGATGTGTTATGTGTCTATCTTTAACATGTAAATATATGTCATAAATAATTGTGAAATTCCAAAAATACTCTTTTGCAGACTTGTCAAAATATTGGTCTGCCATTGATTCTAGAGCTAGATATTCAGATTTAACCAAAGGATGATCATGAAATACAACTTCTTTTCTTGCAACACTCTCTATTCTTCTCATAGCTTCCTCTACAGAAACAACCCTATTCCCATGAATTGGTTTTAATGCTCTCATTTCTTCTTCCTCTTAAGCATATTTTTCTTAGTTAAATCTACAACAATCTTTCCGAGTTTGAGTCCATTATCATACACAACTTCTAATCCTGCTTCCTCTAAATCGTACGCCATACGAGAATGGCCACCAATTTGCACGTGAAAATAATGGTTCTGTTTTGCTCTTTGAATATACTCGTCTTTAATTGAATCCCAATTCATTATTTCTCCATCTGCAAAACTACCAACTAATTCGTTCTTTCCGAACATGCCTCTAATTTGATCCATGCTTAATGAAGTTCCACCAAATTGTGGGCTAAGAGCTAAACGTTTAGCATCACGTAAATTTGTTGCAATTTGAGTGCTATATGAATAATTAGCAAGTTGTACTGATGTATGTTTCAATCCACCATTACGTCGCAAATGTTCTAATACCCCATACCATCCAAGTAGAGCATGAT
>CAYOOY010000012.1:3659-28288 GCA_964405725.1 uncultured Methanosarcinales archaeon
TAAGAACTGAACATGAAGAGAAGCTTGAAGTATTAGAGCATGATGATATCTTGATGTATTTGTCCATTGCATTCCAAGTTCAGCCCATGGATTCATTACAACACCTTCTTCACCAGTTACAGAAATCTGCATGGATGAAGATGTATCAAGCATGATAAATTTAATTTTAGGAATTGAACGTACCCTACTTGTACTTTGTACAGGATAATCAACTGTGTACTTTTGTGTGTACAATTCCAATCCACCATTTCTATATCGTACTCTTGCTTTACTTATTGGATCGTGTTTTACATCAAATTCACGTTTCCCATATCGCATTACAGGATATGCTGATGTACGTGTCTTACTATTTGTCTTGATATCTAACGTACGAGCCAATCTTCGATACACAAGATCTAATGATTCAAATTTCTCTAAATATGACGGTGGCTGAAATCCTTCACCAGCTTCTTCACCAGCTTTGAATTTCTTATAGGACATTCTCATTTTAGTTTCAAGATCGTCCATTTCATCACTAAATGTATCCCCCTCACCAGTAAGAGGCAAGAATATCTCTTCAATGTATTGATCATCACTTAATTGATCTGTATCAATTAATTCAATAAATTCTTCAACAACAATTTTTGTAAAGTTTTTCCAATTTGTTGGATTACATAAATAATTTAGAGCTGCCTTTCGATTGAATACCTTACGAATTTCTCCACGCTTTGTTGTAATCGCACGTTGCATGTATTCCATACCTGTACGTTTCATTACATTATCAACTGCAATTTCAACTTTTTCATCATCACTGTGATGATTCTGCATTAATTTATTTGAACGTGACCCACCATACAATTTTTCTTGAAGGCGAATAAACGCATCAAATAATGCAGGGAATTGTTCATCTTTTGCTTTCATAGCTGAATCCTTATAACATACCCAAATGCCACCAAAATCACACTTATTTCCTAATTCTGCGTTATCAATAATATCTTCAACTATATTAGCAAAATATTGTTGAATTGTTTGACCCGATCCAACTATTGTATTTGGAATATTTTTTTCTTCCATTACTTGTGTTGTTGGCTCAATAATTTCTTCTAGGTGTAGATCAATATTTCGAGGACATCCAAGGAATCTTCCTCCACCTTTATGATTTAGTTCATGTCGTAATACAGCAGTAAACCCTGCTTCTGTTGGATTTTCAACAATGTGTTCAATAGATGAATTATCTTGGTCAGGATTATATCTTACTTCAATATCAGCATTAGTAAGAAGATTGATGTGCCCACCAAAATTTCGTTTTTTATCTTCTTTGATTACAATATTTCCTGTGTAATTGAATCGTGCAGTTTCCCTATTTTTTATATTTTCAGTGTTCATGATCTCACCCTATAAAATTTATATCCCAAGAAAGGAAATCGTTCTTCTTCAATTATATCTGCTTTAATACTATTAATACCGGGACTAAGATACATTCCTGTTTGTGATGTTCTATATGTAGAAGCAGAATTCGTTGGTAAAACAAGATCTGATCTCCCACATACAAGATCTTCAATGTCACTAACATCATCTAAACCTGTAAGTAAACTAAGGAATCTTCTTGTAACAGCATTAAGACTATCAATATTATTTGTGCCACACTCTAGTTCCACATATGACTGAAGAGCAGATGATCCAGAAAAATCTTCATCTCTAAATAATGTGTTTTGATGAGTTATTTTTCTTATATCCCAATTAACAGATGTATTCATAATGTATGTCTGTCGTTGTGAAAATATTTTTTGTATATCATCTTCTCTGTCATTATTTTTCAAATACCTAAGTGCGCTGCACACAACTGGTAATTCAGTTAGATGATATCCTCTTTCAAGAGAGTAGCGCCGTGCCGATTCTGCATTTGCTACCATCACAGCCCCAGATTCTTTATGTTTAAATGGTCTTGTATTCATTTCAAAATTTGTAAATGTGAGATTACCAACAGTTAGGTGGTCAATAAAAATAGGATCATACTCATTGCTTGCTCTTGTTCTTTGAACAACATCAGGAACACCTTCCAATCTTCGCAAAGCTTCTTCTACACTTATTACACGATTCCCAAGAGGTTTTAATGATCTCATAAGTAGTGTACCTCAACTCCTTTATTTTCTAATCTCTTGATCAGTTGTGGTCCACTTCGATTTAGATAATTATTATTAGTTAAGACAGCAGTTGTTAAATTATCTAATTTAAGCAATGGACGAATGTTTTGAATTCTATTCGAAGCAAGGTATACCTGTCTAAGTGAAGGAATGTATTCAAGTTGTTCTATGATACGAATCTTATTATCTGTCAAAAATAGTATTTCTAATTTTGACAATTGAGTTAATTGTTGAGGAACAAGCAAAAGATCTTTTTTAATCAAGTTAAGATGGTATACGTGTCCTTCTCTAATCCCTACATATTCATTTTGATCTCTACCATCAATACTTAAAACATCTTCAACAGGTTTCTTAAAGAAATTTCGACACATTTCATCTAATGCATTATATTCATGTTGGACTAGATCATATCCTTTAAAATTCAGGACACCTTCTTTCACAACTTGAGTGTGCTGTGACGGCATACCTTGCGCTATTCTCATCGCTTCTTCAACTGAAATAATTCTAGATCCTAATGGTTTTAATGCTTTCATATTCGCACCACCATTTGAGCACTGATATCCATCTCATATGTCCCATTAACACCATGGAAAGTAGACTGTTCCATATACAAAGGAACTAATTTACTTCTTTGGTGATGTCCAATTGGAAAGTATAATTCGCTGTTAAAATTCTTCTTTACACAAGAAGCATAATCTCGTAATAAAATTGGATCTCCAGCTAAATTTTTCCATAATTGATTCCATTTTGGTTTATTTCTATTTTTGCTCAATACATCATCTGATGAATATACAATTACATCATTATTTAACCCCTCAAAATTAAAAGGATAATAATGTTCGCCACTTTGAGGAGGATCTAAAATCCAATTTGATTCTTTAAAAATAGCAAATTCTTGAGCATTATTGGAATAGGCAATTACTGAAGAGGTTGCAAGAAAAGCTTCAAATAAAGAAATTCTTTCTTTAATTGTTCGTGTTCTTCCTTTATCATTTATCCATTCAAAATTTTCTAACCGTGCCTGCATTGTTTCACCAACAGTAAGAGGACGAAATACTCTTTCAGAAGGAAGATATGAAACCATTGGATGATATGGCAATTCATGCTCTGTTATTTTCTCTAAAAGATTTTGATAGCACACATGATAAGGAAGTGTATCTGTAAGGCGATATGTACACTTTCGTTTTGTCGTTCGTTGTGCATCAGGTATACCTTCAACTATTTTCATAGCTTCCTCTACTGACATAATTCTATTCCCACGAATTGGTTTAAGAGCTTTCATTGATGACATAAACCCCCCTTGCTATTAATTTCTCTAACTCTCGTTTATTATGTGGTAAAGAATAATCTATTGGATTATCCATCAAATTAAGACCACGTAAATTGGTTAAATTATCTACATTCTCAATTTTCTCAATTCTCTTATTATTATTTAGATGAAGGCTTTCAAGTAAAACAAATTTTCCAATTTCTTTTGGAATATGAGGGAGATCTCTGTTAGATATTTTCATTCTTTTTACATTTTGAGAATAAATGTTTAAATATACATGAAATGAATCATATTTCGTATTACTAAAAAATTCTTCAGCACTTTTCCCAAAATAAGTTTGTGCAATATTTTGCAATGCATCATATTCAGTTTTAAGTATAGGTTCTCCTCGAAAATCAACTACAGAAAAATCAGGCATACTTTCCACTCTTCGCAGAGCTTCCTCTACCGTAACAATTCTATTCCCGCGAATTGGTTTTAGCGCTCTCATTTTTTTACACCTCCATATCTAAATCCTAAGAATGGAAATACTTCGTCTTCTTTTGTTTTCGTGCTTAACATTATTTTGCTTTCACCAAGATACATTGTAGCCACACACTTATGGTCAAATGTTTCAGGTACTATTGGGTTTTCAAGTATTGTTCCTAAGGTGTCAAGTGTGGCATAGTCTGGTGATTGAGTAAGGTTTTGCACAAATTGAGCTGTAATTTCATTTAAATTTCTAAACCCTACCTGATCAAACTGCCTATCTAAAGATAGAAATTTGCCAACATATTCGATAACATTTGTAAAACTAAATTCTTTTTCCCCCCAATCTATCTTAGTGTCAGTTAGATATGTGCAATTGTGAGACAATAATTTTTTCAGATCTTTTCCTCTTCCCTTATTTTGCAAGTCAGTAAGAACGCCGTACATTAGAGGAATACTTGGAAGATGAAATCCTCTGTGTAAACAATATGATTTAGCATTTTCACGATTCAATCTAATAAGCTCTCCTTCATCAGAAAATGGTCGTGTATTAATATCTAGATCATAGTAGGTCCATTCACCAACCATCAGCTCATCAATACGAACTGGATCATATCCATTTTCTTTATTAACATCAGGCATACTTTGAGCTATTTTAAGAGCTTCTTCAACTGAAATAATTCTAGATCCTAATGGTTTTAATGCTTTCATTTTTTCGGCGCACCTCCAGCATTCTCTTGGGCTACTCGGAGAAAGGCGATCTCATAGTATAGACTGATATTACCATAAACGGTGCAACTGCTATCAGTACTGTCCACAAACAAAGTCCTCCCGTGATCTTTATTTGGTCTACCTACAGCCAATAATTTTGTGGCTGTGTTATAACCAAATTCATTAAATATGATCTCAGCAGTTCTTGTTTTAACGTGCTGATCAGGAATTAAATAATCCCACACCGAACTTGCCAAAAACTCAGAACGAGTTAACCATTCATTAACATCAGAATCATTACTGTCAAATTCTTGACCGTTGGTTACACTATCATAATCTACATCAAAATATTTTTCTGTGAAATGTTCAGGTATTTCAAGTAAACGAGGTAATTTCTGTGTCAGTTTAAATTTTGTTGTGCCACCTTTATACACAATGTCGGATGAAGTACAAAACCATTGTTTCCAGAGTGCTTTTCTTTGTTTATCTGTCCGGGTTGAACCATCTGGATTTCTAAAAGTATCATAATCTTCAACTCTTGCTTTGAAAATGTCGTATAATGTTGCAGGAATTGGTCTTCCTTGATCATCAACTTCATGAAGACTTAATGGATTTGCTAATGCTTGTCGTCTAAATGCTTCTAAAGCAGCACCATAAAGTTTAATTTCATCAGTTCTTCCATAAACTTGTGTAACATCTCTACTCCAATTAACAGCAGAATACTCAGGAAGTTTTATTCTTGTATCTTTTTTACTTTGTTTATCAGACATACCTTCCAATCTCCTTAAAGCTTCCTCTACACTCATAATTCTAGATCCAAGCGGTTTTAATGCTTTCATTGTTCACCTCCTTGGGCTACTTGGAGGAAAAACACTGGAGTGTTAAGATAGCCATAGCCACCCGCAACGGAACTGCCACCTAGATCGCAAACAAGCAACTCCCTCATTTGGTCTTCTGTTATGGAGGTTCGTAGCCAGAATCTCATTGCTTTGTCTCTTCGAGTTTCAGTAAACACAATATCACGATACGTCTCAAGTAAATTGGTTTCTCCTTCTAACGCTGCTCGCCATGCGGGATGTTCTAAAACTTGTGTTTTTGTAAGTAATGTATTGTAAGTGCCATTATTTCTATCTAGTTCTACGCCGTCTACACTCCCATATGGTAGACGCAGATATTTTTCATTAAAATCTTTATCAATCGTAATTAACTCTCTTGATATTGGTACAACTTTGAATTTACCTGTCCCTTTTTGATACGCAATACCAGTGCAAGAATCCTGCCAATGTTTAAACAAACGCAGACGTTCATCTCCAGTATGTGATTCATAATGGTTCACTCTTGCCTCAATTGTTTCTTTGAACGTTAGTGGCCTCACCCCTCTTTTGCCATCAATTTCAATCGTCGGCTGATCTGGGCATTCTCCTCGTTCGTATGAATCACGTAATGCTTGGATGCCTAACCCTTTTGTATTGGCAGTTGGCATTATTTCATAAGAACCAGAGATTACACGAGGAGAAGTTGCTGGAGTTTTAACAACATCAGACATACCTTCCAATCTCCTAATAGCTTCCTCAACACTAATTACACGTCCAGAGCCGATAGGCTTCAAGTTTTTCGCATCCATTTGACATACGAATCCACCCAACCACTTCCTACGCCATTTTCGTTCAACTCATCTTCTAAACTAACAAGAGAATATGAAATTCCTTTCTCATCAAGTGTTCTTTGTAATCCGTCGTCCGCTGCCGTTTTTATCGTATCGCCATCCTGTGTGAACTCCAACAGAACCGGATCATGACCTGCTTTAATTATTGGAATATATTCACCAACAATAGAACATTGTTCGCCTAACTTATCAACAGTTTCATTCATCATACGCTGTTTTCGCATACCATACGTATCTTGCTCCATTACATGATTCAAATTACCATGATATGTCGTAAACTTAAATGCTTGAAGAAGAGTATCAAACGTATCAAGTTCAATATCCTTCCCATACTTTAATTCAGCTAAATAGGAAATTGCATACGCCAAACTTTTAACTCCAGTAATTGTTCGTGTAGAACTAGATTTAATCATTGAACATAAATCGGGTTTTGTAAATGAACAATCACTACAATTCATTGGCCAGACATCACCTTTCTCATCGTAGGTATCTTGTTCACAATAATCAAGACCTTTACCTACCATAAATCTAAATGCCATGAAATAAGGATCAACATTTCTCATCTTTTGCTTTAACAGGTTATTGGCTCCTATAATTTTCGCACTAATATCACGTGCCTGTGCAACATCAACTTTTGGATTTACCTTACGTTCTTCAATTAATAACTCGTCTTCAAACGTAGGCGCATAATGATCCATGTCTAACGTTACGTGTGCTCTGTTAAGTAACGCTCTATCAAGTTCAAATACAGTGAAATCTCCATTTACTTTATTCAAGTTTGCAGTTGCAAAGAAAATACTATATCCATCTTTTCCTAAACTTAATCTTCGTCCATTAAATGTATATTTACCATCAGCAAGATCAAAAAATTCGTTTTGTTTAGGACCTGGCGCTCTGTTAATTTCATCTACTGCAAAAAATGTTCTTTCAATTCTATCTTGTTTTACAGTTCGTGCAGTCTCACTATCAAACGAACCAGAAGCAGTATCCACTTGAGTTCGCTCAAATAAATCAGTTATTTCAAAATTAGGTCGTCCATCAGCCCAGTTAGCTGACCCACCATTGTTATCGCCACCAAAATGATTCCATGCAATATCACTTACTGCTTGTGTCTTACCAGCTCCGGTATCGGAGACCATAAGGCAGTTTAATCCTGCAATTTCAATGGCATACATAATATCAGAAAAGGTAAATTCAAGTGTTTTCACTTCACCATTTACGGTTGCACGTACTTTAGCAGCTACATTGCTATTCACGTAATTTGGAAGTGTTAAGTCAGTATATTGTAATGTTGGTGTCGTCATAGTATAGTTCCTCGGTTTGATACTAAAATACTGTTTCTTTTATAAATATTTCCCTGTTTTAACCACTTTACAGGGAAAACAACGAACAAGGACAAAAAGATAACTACTTAAAAGTTACAAATAACCAAAAAGTTTATAAATGAGCAGATGAATTTACTCTATTATCCACTAAAAAGCGTAATACCACAACCTTTAGGTTGTGGATGTAGCGCTTTTTTGGGATCCTAAAAATGCGTTGTTAACACTTTTATGCATTTTTATGATTCACATAATACATACCAAATGACACATTACAACCCACAAAAACAAATGGAACAATATGCCTTAGCAGCAAAAGAAAACGACTTTGGCATCGATGAGCTTACAGCAATGTTCTCTGATATGCAATCAATTTATTCCTCTTTGGAATCAGCAGAAACGCTTAGCCCAGAATCAACAGTAGCGTATGCTACATCAGCTAAGACACTTAAAGATCTTATTCGAGCAAAAGGCCCGGTTAATACACGAACACAAGTAGTTCAAACACCTCTTACTCAGGTAGTTAATGATGATCTTTACAAGGGTCACAAAGTTAGAGATGTAATTGCAACTACAGCTACAATAGCCGCTTTAGGTGCTGTAATGTTGTACGCAATGAGTGAAAATGATCAAGCTGACGCAGCAATTTCACCAGCTGAACCTACAGTATATGAAGGTCCAAATACATGTGGTCCGCAAGAATGTCATGATGATGTTATTGGATTTACACACGCAGGAATTACATATGGTACAAAACCAGTAAAAGCTAAAAAGGCTGAACTTCAAGAAGATTATTCAAAGATAATTAAGATAAAGTTAACAGATGCTCCGCGATTAAAACGATCGAAAAATAGTCATAGACTTAATCGAGGATCTGAAACTAATCCAACAATTGATCTTGATGATCAAATACCAATCGAGGCCCCAAAACGATCAGTAACAATCATAGATGTTGATAGTAATGGGAATCATACAAAACACGCTATACGTGGACATTATGATACCAGAAAATCTCAACGGGATGCTATGCGAACATGGCGTAAAAACCAAGAACGTAGGCAAAGAGGCCGATAGACTTTTATTATTTTACCTTTTTTTTAACTTTTAGTATGACACTTGCAATTATTGGATTAGGTTTACATGATCCACAGGATATTACTGTAAAAGGATTAGAATTAGTTAGACAAGCAGATTTTATCTATTTAGAGAATTATACTTCTTTATTGCAATGCTCAGTTAAAGATTTGGAAGAATTCTACAAAAAATCAATTATTGTTGCAAACAGAGATCAGTCAGAACAAGGAATGCAAGAAATTATTGATCAAGCAAAAACTAAAAAAGTAGCATTCTTAGTAATTGGTGACCCATTTAGCGCAACTACGCATATCGAGATATACAAATTAGCACAACAACAAAACATAGAGACAACCATCGTGCATAACGCATCTATTTTAACTGCAATTGGTCAAACGGGTCTGCAATTATACAAATTTGGAAAAACTACCTCGATTCCCTTTTTAGACGATTTTCCTCAATTGGAAACGCCATATCATGCAATTAAAGATAATCTAATTTTAGGGTATCACACTCTTTGTCTCTTAGACATCCAAGAGGATAAGAAAAGATATATGACCATTTCGCAAGCAATTGATGTGTTGCAAGATATTGAAAAGAGACTAAATCTTAATATTATTACTAACAATATGAAATTAATTGGCTGTGCAAGAATTGGCGCACAGAATCAAGTAATAAAATACGCAACTATTCAAGATCTACAAAATACCGATTTTGGCCCATCACCACATTGTTTGATAATCCCAGGTAAATTACATTTTAGTGAAGAAGAATTTCTACACAAACATAAATAGTCGGAAATTATATATATTAGTGTGACTACAAGGTATTAAAGGTAACCAATATGGCCCAAGCAGATTTATTAAACAAAATCCATGAAGATTTAGAAGTGCTCAAAAGAGACATGGCAGAAATAAAGCACGTAATTAAGTTAGATTCTGAACTTAAAGATGAAGTAATTGAACGGGTCCATGAAGCAAGAAGGCGTATCGAAAGCGGAGAATTTGTCACCAATAAAGATATTCTTAAAGAGTTTGATGCAGAATGAGTTACGATCTCCTGTGGGATGATAAAGCTCGTAATTTTCTTAGAAAAATTCAAAGAGATGATGCAAAAAGGATAATTAGGAAAGTAAATAGTATCGTTGATGATCCTCAACATTATTTGGAAACATTAGTAAAAATTAATTCATACAAATTAAGAATAGGTGATTACCGGGCTTTAATCGATATTGATGAAAGCAAAAAAATACTATCTGTTGTATTAATTGGTCATCGAAAAGAGATTTATAAATTAATTCGCAGAAGTGGGTTCAGAAGAAAATAATTTCTTACACAAATAACAATATAGTTCCAACAACAAGCAGAATACAACTTACGACAAAATTAAATAACTTAGTATTGTGAGCGCGCCATAAATTCAATTTCTCTTCGTCATCTTCACTTTTCTTTGTTGCGTGTGACTCAATCTTATCCATAATTAAATGCATAGCAACAACAAGTAATGTGAATGGCACAATCATCAAAAACACATAATAAATGAGCATTGGAAATACAATTAATCTATTAGAATTTGCAGAAAATGATCCCTGCAATATTTCAAACGTTTTAGTTGTACCACCAGCAGCGATTATTCCCGTAACAAGGCCAATAAGCATAACTCCTGTAGTTGATAACAATCCTTCTTTGATTTTACGAGCACGAGCTCGCATTCCTTCTGGGATTGTGCCAGCAAGCATTTTCCATGTTTTAAAGAATCCTTTAATACGCACTAATCCCGCAATAGCCATAATTACTCCAATACTCTTGTAAAAAAAGAATGTTATTTTTTCATAATCTTTTACAGAGACAAATCCTAACCCTAGAATAAAATAGACAGCGCCAACAACACCTAAGAATAATACACCGCGTTTAACCATTAAATCTTCATTCTTAATTGCACCAAGCATAACTAAGAATAGTAATAATAACGCAACATTAGTTTTGTTAAATCCGTCTTTCAACGCTTCCTTGGTTACTGCTAAGAATGTAAATAAATCCAATACATTACTTGGCTCTCCGCTTCCATGTATGCCTATTGATTCATTTCCTGCACCAGGGCATCCTTCTTCGGAGTTTGATATAATGCTTGTTTCAAGAAGAGTAGTAATACTATTTTTTCCAACAAAATATTGATTTGTCATAAACACCGCAGGTATTTGGCGTTCACTTTTAGGTACCTTTCGTGAATCAAATAATTCTTCAAGTGCTTTAGAATTCGTATCATGTTTGTATACTTCGAATTTAGTTAGTTGTAAATCAGTATGCTTTTTTCCTAACGTATCCAAATATTTAGTTGTAATACCACACTCATCACACTGGTCACCATAGAAATAATAGACACAATCATTTTCTATTGCAAGCGCAGACGTAGCCATCAAAAGCATTAGTACTACAATAAACACACCTCTCTTCATATGTATATGAAGTTTTCAAATATATATAAAGGTTTTTCTTCCAAAAAACAAATAAAGCCCACCAATTTCCCTAATATGAGGTTATTAACTATGGTACAAGAATTAAATGAAGAAACATTCAAATCAACAATAGCGACAGGTCCAGTTTTAGTAGATTTTTGGGCAGAATGGTGTGGTCCATGTAAAATGCTCGCACCGGTGTTTGAAGAAGTTAGTAAAGAGTACGAAGGAAAACTTGCTTTTGCTAAAATAGATACACAAGCATTTCCAAATCCCGCATCTGAATCAGCAGTATCAGGAATCCCATGTTTGATATTATTCAAAGATGGAAAAGAAGTTGATCGTATAGTTGGCTTTGCACCAAAAGAGCAGTTGAAAGCAAAGATCGATGCGATATTAGCTAAAATGTAATTTTTTTCTAGCAAATAGAATGTGAGCAGGGCGCTGCTCACAATTTTGTACACAAAGCAGAATAATTTATAAGTTCTCATCTATTATCCTTGTGTATGGCAGAGAGACGATTGGTAATAGATAGACTCAAACTAAGTTATGAAGGACTATTTAATGCCGCTGAATTGTACAATGTGATTTCTTCTTGGTTCTTTGAGAAAGGTTGGGATTGGAATGAAAAATACAATAAAGAAATGGTCACAGCCCAAGGTAAGCAGATTCAAATTCTTCTCGAACCCTGGAAAAGTGCAAGCGATTATTATAAATTGGTTATTCACATGAAAATTACAATGGTTGATGTTAAAGAGGTTGAACTAAAAAAGGGAAATAAACCAGTTCGCATGGATCATGGGGTCATTCGAATGATAATTGATGGGTACGTCGTCTCAGATCGTAATAATCAATGGACTGGAAATACATTTGGATGGTTTATTGCCTTAATTTTAGAAAAATATTTTTACAGAAACCACTTACAGCGTTTTGAAACATGGCTCAAAGGTGATGTAGAAGATATTCACGATAAGATAAAACGCTATCTAAATATGGTAAAATATAACTATGGTCGAAAAAAATCTCATAATTAACGGCAAAACCCTGCAGTACAAGGGAATTTTTCAAGAGGACAAACTATTTTCAGTTATTAATAATTTCCTTGACAAAAATGGATATACCAAATTTGAGAAAAAAAGTGAAGAATTAGTAGTCCAAAAGGGTCGTGAAACACTTATTGAATTACGACCATATAAAGTTCTTGCAACGTATATGACTTTTCAACTAAGAATAAAAATTGTAATTCAGATTGATTCAGAAGTGCGTGAAGAAGTTGATGGGATCCCTCAACATTTTCAAAATGGGACTGTGTCCATGATTTTTGATTCATGGCTTATTAGTGATTATGTATTTCGATGGCAAATGAAACCAATTGTATATTTTCTAAAAGGAATTATTAACAAATTTATATTTACCTTTCCTCTTGAAGCAGGATTCCCCGACCAACTTACAGATGATACAGCTAAGTTATATGGGAAAGTAAAAAAACATCTCAATTCATACACCAAACCAACTGGTAAAAAAGTTCCTGAAGAAGATGTTAAAAAAGCAGTGAAGTTAGAGTTACACGGCCCACCAAAAGAAGATTTAGAATTTAATCTTGGCAATTGAATCTGCCATGAAATCATATTTTAATTCTTTAAACGCAAATAATATTTCATATGTTTTTATTACGTCACCAAATTGTTCTTTCATCGTATTTATCACTTGATGAAATTCATCAAGACCATTTGTAATTGTGTATATGATGTAATTATAATATCCAAATGTTCGTGTTGACCAAAGAACAGAACCTTCATTCTCAAGATGTTTTTCGAATGTGTCAACATGCGATGATGCTAAATTGGTTTTTACAAGAACAGAATTGATTGAAAGACCAAGTACTGAATAATTAATTACGGGCCGATATTGTATGATATATTTTGCTTTTTGTAATTTTTGTATCCGATATGCTATCGTATCTTTAGATGATTTCAATAGTTTTGCAATTTTCATATTCTGTAATGTCGCATTTTTTGATAATAAATGTAATATTTGTATGTCTAAATGATCAATCGTAATTTTTGCTTTAGATTTTTTTTGAGGAAGAGAACTAACAGAAGATGATGATTTAGTTTTAAAATCTGGAAAATACATATCTGGTAGAACTTCTGAACGAAGAGTTGAAAGTAAAATATGAACTGCATCATTACGAATTGATATTCCTTTTACAAGTGAGTGATATAATTTCAAAAATTCATTTACAGAACGTGCAGTAATGGAAATCTCAAGGTTGTACTTACCGCTATAGACAATAATTGCATTTACAGAATCAGCTTTTTTTGCGCGAACAAGCAATTCTTTTTCGGCACTTGGTGTATGCACTTCAATAAAGACATGATATGTTTTATACCCCAATTGGGTAATATCAATAACACTTCGGGATCCTATTATTAGGTGGTTTTGTTGTAGCTGTTTTAAGCGGTACTCTACTGATTGTCTTGAGAGTAAACACTTTTTTGCAATCTGCGCAATAGGTGCTCGCATATCTGCTACAAGCTCATTAAGGATCCTCCAATCCTTCGTGTCAAGTGCCAATTTGGCGCTTTTTGGTGATAATACTCTCATTAGTTGGTCATTAAGCGTAATTACTATTTAATTGTTTCTCTTTATTACTAATTTCGAGCTATCTTGTTTTAAATATACATTTGCTATATCTAATAACATAACCCTTTTTGGCGGAAGGGAGCGATAAAAATGAAAATAAATATATGGGGATGCAGGGGATCAATACCTGCTCCGTCTGGAAAAACTCCGCAAGGAAAAGAAAGAATAACACATGAATTTGGTGGCGAGACAACATGCATCGAAGTAATCGCCGACGAAGGAACAAGGCATATTTTAGATGCAGGTTCAGGAATAAGAGAATTAGGGAATCATTACTTGACAACTGGTCAGCCGCTTGACGCCAACTTGTATATTACACATACACACTGGGATCACATTCAGGGCTTACCCTTTTTCACCCCTGCATACATTCCTGGTAACAAGATTTCAATCTTTGGTGATGCTAAAGTGCAAGGGTGCAATCCAGCACTTGGCGTGAAACAAGATCTTGAAAGCGCAATACGCAATCACTCTGATCAGTCAGCGTATGTAAGTGGTGTCTTTAGTGTTAATGGTAAAGGAATCAAAGAAGTTCTCCAAGATCAAATGGCGTTTAGAAACTTTCCTGCACCACTTGATATCATGAAAGGAATCAATGGATTTTATGATTTCATGCCAGGCGTAGTTATCTATGAATCAGATAACTTTATTGTTGATACGCTGGCAGTGAATCATCCTGGTGGCTGTATCTCATATAGATTTACAGAAATTAAACCAGATAACTCCAGACGAGTATTTGTTCACTCAACAGACTTTGAACCTGATGAAAATGGATACGACGATACTCTTGCAGAATTCTGGCAAGGTGCAGATCTTATCTACGCCGATGCACAATATGAACCACGAGATGCGCCTGGAGAATTTAGAAAATTAAATCCTTTCATGCCAACGTGGGGACATAGCGATTACAAAAGCGATTTGATGATGGCATCAGTTGCACAGGCAAAAGAAATTTTGCTCGGACACAATGAGCCTAAATTAAATGATGACTACCATCGTGGGCTTGAAGTACGTGCGCAAATAGAAGCAGAACGACAAGCATCATCTAGGCAACTAACGAATCCTGTCCTTGTACAAATTGCACGGCAAGGCATGAGTAGATACCTATAACGCTTCCGCCAAGGAAGGTGTCTGTGTTCTACGGAACACAGGCATTCCTTGTTTAAGCTATGATAATCTACGATGCACTGTGGCGTAAATTTGAATTAGAACAGATAGTACAGCAATCAAATGGGCAATTTACTCTTGATAAATGTGATGAGTATGATATAAACATGCTTGATATGTATTTTCATGCAAATAACATGTCATATCAACATTTGAAGAAGAAATCACCAGAAGGGATTGTAACTCATTTGTTCTACATCAAAGAATAATTTTATTTTTTTGGTTCTTTTTTCTCTGGGTGAATTGGTTTGTAACCTGCATCTTGAAGAGCATCTTTTTTATTTCCTGAGAGTAGCGCCAAGTAATGGTCTAATTGCTCATTTGCAGTTCGGCTGATATGCGGTTTATCATGCTTCCATTTTTGTTTCTTAAACTTAGGAGCTACATATTTTGACATTGCAAGTCGATCATCTTCTCCAATAAGATCTCCAATTGCTTTTTGTTGCAATCTTCCAGTATACGATTGCACAGTCGCCTGACCAATGGCTAAAAGAGATTGTTGTACTTCAATTCTTTTTTTACCAACATACTCCTTTTTAATGTGATCTTCACTTAAAATATTTATTATTCCATCCTTAGTTCTTAGATAATGTTGACCAAAAAATTGACCTTTAAATTCACGAAGAGATTTATCATCCAGGCCTTCTTCCTTTGCTTGTTTTACAGCTTCTTTGTACGATTTTCCATGTGATAAATCCATAAATGTATCTATGTAAGTTTCTAGAATTTTTGCAAGTGCATCTTCATCTTTAATTACGGATCCATCTTGCAAAGGATTATCGTCCTCGTCTTTTAATTTATGAAGTGCTTTAAACGCAGAATTATACGCTCCCGGAAATTTTTTCCCATCATCTGGTTTACCAAAGACAGCATAATGGGCATGCGATCCAAATTGCATTGCATGAATATTTTTAGGATCATGAAACTCTTCTATCTTTCCAATTCTCTCTTCAAAACTCTTACCCCTAGCATGATGAAATTTCTGATAGTCATTAATTATATCATCAACACTTTTAGGTTTTTTAGCTGCCATTAGTAATAAGAAAACAAGACGACTTTAAAAGCATTTTGCCTCCACTTCATCTATTTGACTTTTCCTTCAAGTTGCTCTATAAACTTACATTTACCACATTTCATCTGATAAATATTATCTTCATCACTATACGCGCAACTTCGTTCAATTAATTCAGCTTTATCATGTCCACATTTTTTACAGATATGATCATATACAGCCAAAGGATTCTCATCACCCAGAACTTCAATTTTTTTACCCTGTGTAGTATTTACTACCCTTAACGTTTTATTCTCAGTATTTAGCTTTGGTTGTACATGTCCTTTTGGACATGCCATCCATTTCCCATATGAGGTTGTTTTTGGATGCAATAAACTTCCACACGTTGTACAGAACATAAGATGTATCAATAATTCCTCTTTAAAAAACCTACCTAACGTAGTAAGAAATCTTCAACATTATGTGATCCTAAAAAATAATTTAAATATTTTTCATGATTTGCTTTGTTGTTTGATACAAATGCACCAAACGTATTTTCAGGGTTATCCTTTCCATATGTAATTGTTCTTCCTTTGCAATCGGTTAATAGTCCACCTGCTTCTTTGGCAATTATCTGCGCAGCTGCAGAATCCCATTCTTTTGTCTGCTTAATAATGCCTGTTCTTTTGTTCATTGATGATAATGCCATATACACATCCGCTTCACCAGCTGCAACGAGAGCTGCTTTTAATGCAAAGCTACCACATGTAGTTATTCTATTATCACCAATTTTGTATCCTCTATCTTTTAGTATTTGTAGCATATATGGATATTCGGTGGATTTTGAAAATTCTGAATCACTTAAGTATAATGTAATGTTTTCCTGAGTTGGATTTCGAAGTAATGATAATTTTGTACGTTGAAGAGTATCTGGATTTAATTCCCATGCGCCTTTACCTTCTTCTGCCATAAACAATCGATTCAGTGCCGGAGCATATACCACTCCAAAAACTGGTCTTCCATCTTTGATATATCCAACAGATATGGCATATGAATCTTCTCCATTAGCAAAATGCTTTGTTCCATCAATCGGATCAACACTCCACGCTTCACCTAATTTCTTGTATAACGCTAATTTTTCTTTATACAAAGCAGGACTTGATTCTTCCCCTAAAAATGGTGTTTTTGTTATTCCTTCAAGTTGGGAAAGAATTTCTTGACTTCTATAATCAGCAGCGGTAACTGGTGTGTCGTCCTCTTTGATATCGGCTATGATACCATGCTGCATTGGCTTAATTTCAGCTCCAGCTTTTAGTACAAGTGGCAATGCTATTTTTGTTAGATTCATTGTAAATTGTGTAATATTCCTTCACTCGTTAATATTGTTTGTGCATGCATTGCATCAGTTAGGTTAATAACACCTTTTCTAAACTTATCTTGATCATCAAACCCTACTCTTGGGCACGTTGTATTTACCCACACATCAATAAAGTTAAAATTTTCAAGTTGATCAAAACTTACGACATTATCAATAAAATGGTAGAATTTTTTGTCAGGGTATGCTTTTTCTAGTATTTTTGACGCCATAAATTGTTCTTGACCGGGTTTGATAGTATGAATAACTCCAATTGTATCTGATGTAAAGAACTTAAGTAATGATCCCTTATATTTCTTAAGTAGAGCACGTACATCATCGATTCCCATTAAAGTTAGCTTTTTTTGCATCGGATCATTTACTAAAATGGGAGTAATTGATGTTGCATCTTTTTGTGCATATACCAATGCAAGCGGGTGAAATTTTCCATCACCAATATACAAATAGCAATCAAGGGAATCTAATTGTTCTTCATTTAATTTCAAAGATCCACGATACGTATCACATCCCAAAAGTTGTGATGGTACATGTGTTCTATCTGGTTGTGACGTAATAATTGTGATATTGAGATCTTCAAATTGCTTTTTTACTATATCCAAATTGCCCGCAAACTGAACAGATGCATACAAGGCAATTGTGGAATAATTATTATCTTTAATATGATCAATTGTTTCTTGTGCAAGTTCAATTGTGCCTGAATATGGTGCTTCTAAGAATACTGTTTTCATCTTACCATCCCTCCTTCTTGTGAAAGACATTATGTCCCCAACTAATTAACATATCAACACCCATACGATTTAATCCCAATGGAATATCACATGCTCCAAAATTAGATCCAAGCCAGATGAGTGCTTTTGCCTCAGTTTTTGCTTCAATTCCATCAACAATACCCTTTGCATATGGTTTCATGCCATCAGGAAGTTGAACACAGACTATTTTTACATCATTTTGAAGAATTTTCTCTATAGCTTTGTCCAATTCTGTTAAATATAGTGTGTCTTCCATTGTGTAATCTATCCCCTCAGAACCAACAATAGCTTTTTATAGTTTCTTTTTAAATACTTTACTATAGATAATGGAAAAATTCAGTAAAAAGTTAATTGAGAGAACAAGATTATCTAGAAGTGCATATTTTGGTAATATTGCAAAAAAATGCCACAATATAGGCATTACTCCTAATATCATTACGACACTTTCACTTATTTCCGGGCTTATTGGTGTTTATTTTTTGTTCAATTACTATATTCTATCCTCATTTTTTCTGATTTTACATATAGTACTAGATGGATTTGATGGCGTTCTTGCAAGATTGGGAAAATCATCTAAATTTGGTAAATATTATGATGTTGGTGTTGATAGTTTTATCACGCTATTAATTATCATCAAAATGGGATTATTCCTTGATGATTATTATGCGTTTGTAGTTGCCGGTCTCTTTACCATTTCAGTATTATTTTATGTCATAAGTAGGTTAGAAGCACCTATTCTTTTGTATAGGACAGTCTCAGTGATTGTAATGATTTTATTTAGTGCAACTAGTGCAGCTACATTAATGTTTACTATTGGCTATTTAACGGGCGCTGTCGCGTCGGGATATTCATTAGCAAGACAATTACAGTGGTTTATTACAACTCGGGTTTAATACCCTGTTGCTCTGCAACGATTAATATTATTCAAGTTGTAATGACTGAAAATCCGTTTGAAAAACAGGCGAATACCTCGCAGTTCTACTGTGATTGGGAAGTTAGTTTTTAGGATTTTCAATTTATTACTCACAAACTAAGAACACGTTGATATTTGCTTAAATTGGTTTCTTGAGCTGCAAATTGAGAATAAAATAAGGATAAATTATCAAGTAATGCTTCATTTTGCGTTTCTATTTCTAATTCAAACAAATTTACTCCATTTGTCATGATTTTATCTAAAGATAATTGACCTTGTACTTCTTGGTCTCTATCGAAAATATCATATCTTGTAGTTTCTACTGTGAATTGTGCAGCATCAATCAATTGTGAATTTCCAACAACTTCTCGTACTCTATTAACTGGGTCAATTTGTAAACAATGAGGATTAATCATGTAGAAATCAATCGGCGAGAGAATCCGTGCATTATACTCAATTCGCGTATCTTTTTTGGATGTTGGAAATTTAACTGTAATTGCATAATCATCTTTTCGGTCTCGAAGAGAATATGTGATGTTCTGCGCAAGGAGCTGTGATTCAGGTGTATCAAAATAACGATATCGTCGCTCTTTTACAGTTGGTTTGTTTACATCAATACCTGGAGTCTTACCTAAAAGAACCTGATTGAAATCATGTTCTGTGAGTATGAATTTTCGCTCTGTTTCGATTTCTGTGTGCATGAATAGTTAATTCGGACGTTTTTTTATAAAATTGACGTTATATTTTTACCCAAACAAATAAATACCATTTCCCCTTCCCTACCACATGCTTAACATAAACGATCAGGCACCAAACTTTTCAGTAATAGATCAGGATGATCATACTGTTACTCTTGATAGTTTTAAGGGAAAATGGTTGGTGATATACTTTTATCCTAAAGATAATACGCCAGGATGCACAACTGAAGCAATTGATTTTACAACTCTCAAACCAGAATTTAGCAAATTAAATGCATATATTCTTGGGGTAAGTAAAGATTCCACAAAATCGCATTGTACATTTATTAAGAAGCATGATTTAACAATTACACTTCTTGCAGATGAAAATAAAAAGATGATTCAAGATTATGGTGTCTGGGCACCAAAGAAATTTATGGGTCGTGAATTTTTAGGAATTGTGCGAAGTACATTCTTAGTTAATCCAGAAGGAAAAATTGTGCATATCTGGCCAAAAGTGAAAGTAAAAGGTCATGCAGCAGAGGTGCTCACGAAAATTAAAGAATTACAAAGTTAATTTCAAATCCATCTTTTTCTCATACCAATTTTATGTCCTATATAATTTACAATCACATGCAAAATTGGACTTGCAATTAGTAGAACGAACACAACTCGCATTGGTGGAACCCATACAACAAATGATCCAATAATTCCTCCAAAGACAAAATCTAATTGATCAAATACGTGCCACGGTTCACCCTCTTTAATTTCGGCTTTTCGTTTGTAATAGCTTTTTACAAGATCACCTAATATCGCACCAAGACCCATAAATGCGCCAAAATAAAATGGAAAATCAGTATAATCAATAATCCATAACGATGGTGTGTAGAATTGTTGTTGAAGTATAAATGTTACAAGTCCAGCAGCAGTTGCTACGAGTATTCCTCGCCATGTTTTATGTTTACCAAAATATTTCACACTTATTGGTTTATTCAAGAATTTCCATTTACGCGCGAATACTGGAGCCATATTAGCAATGTATGCTGGCAGGAAGAAATACAACGATTGTAGGATCAATGACATGTAGGTGGTATTTTTGGTAGGTTTTTAATTGTTTCTGATCTTGGTGTTCTATTAAGATAATCCATGGGATTTATTATTCATAAGAGAAAGTGGAGGGATGTTTATCTAAAAGTATATTTTTCAAATTTGTAAACCTTTAGGTTAAAAGAGCTTTTCCAATCAGAGATTATATGTTTAAATTTTTCTCTAATTTGATACATTAATTCATTGAATGAACTTGTGCTTTCAGCAATTAGAACACAAGTAAAATCATAATCTCCTGATATTGCTATGAGTTCTATACATTGTGGAAGTTCACTTAGATAAGCAATAAAGTTCTTTCTGTCTTGATTAGTAACGTTACTTAGCTTTATTTTGTTATCAGTAACAACATCATAACCCATTGCTTTTGGGTCAATAAAAATTCCAAATTTTGAAATTATGCCCCCTTTCTTTAATTTTTCAATTCTTTTTTTAGTAGAGTCTATAGACAAACCAATTTTTTGACCTAAAAATTTTAATCTTTCTCTGCCATTTTCCTGTAGTAAAGTTAAGAGTTGTTTGTCTTTTTTGTCCATGAGTCTTAATAAATAAGATGATTATTTAAATCTTTCTTAATTAATTAAGTCAATTGTCCCATAAAGATTATTAATGCACTATTGGACTAACTAATAAAATGAAATTAAAAATTGCTGTAGTCCAATTTGAGATAAAACGTCTCTCTCCTAAGTATAACTTAGAAAAAGCAGAGAAATTTATCAAAAAGGCTTCACTATCAAATGCCCAAATAATCGTTTTTCCAGAAGATTTCATTACTGACCCTATTGTCGGAAAAAGGGAATTTGCAGACTCAAAAAATAGATATAGAGAACATTTTCAGTCTTTAGCAAAAAAATATAAGATTGATATTGTGCCTGGCTCAATAATTGAAGAGGACAAATATGGGCTTCACAATACCACTTACTATATTGATTCAACTGGGAAAATCAAATCCAGATATAGAAAAGTTAATCTTTGGCACCCTGAAAGAAGTTATATTAATCCCGGACATGAGGTGCCTGTCTTTAATACAAAATATGGCAAAGTTGGATTAATTATTTGTTGGGATTTAGTTTTTCCTGAAATTTTTAGAAAGATGGCTAAAAAAGGTGTTAATATTGTAATTTGCCCAAGTTATTGGTGTTATGGTGACGCTGGAAAGATAGGAAATCGCTATGACAAAAATTCTGAGATAAAATTGGTTGATTCGCTATGTACGGGAAGAGCTTTTGAAAATGAGATTATTTTTGTTTATTGTAATGCTTCAGGAAAATTGAATTTAGGAAAGTACTCAGACACATTAATTGGACATTCTCAAATAACAGTTCCATTTAAAGGAGCAATAAAAAAATTAAATCACAACAATGAAGAAATGTTTATTCAAGAAGTTGATACCACGATTTTAAAAGATGCAGAAAAAGTTTACAAAATAAGAAAGGATCTTAAAGAAAGAATTCTGTATTAGAACACATTCTGCCAAAAATTTTATATACTATAACTGCTATAGTTGCTATAATGGCTACAACAATTCAGATTAGTTCAGAGACAAAAGATTTATTGAATTCTTTTGGAACAAAAAAAGATACGTATGAAGATATTCTTAAGAAAATGTACGCAATGGCAGTGAAAGAACAATTAAGAGAGTTCTTATTATCTTCAGATAAATCTATTTCTATTAAAGAAGCAAGAATAAGATTAAACAAAAAATGGCCAAAGTAGAGATCGTTATTTCTTTATTTGAAGAAATTGAGAAAAAGTTTAAAGGCGATGCGCATAAAATACTTGATTTATTAGAATCTTTAGGGGAGAATCCTAAGAAGGGAAAATCTTTAGGGACTGTAGGTGGAATTGTCATTAAAGAATTGAAATATAAAAGCTTTAGATTTTACTTTATTACAGACGGATTCAAGTTAAAATGTATTGATGAAAACTCACTAGTTGATCTGTTATTAAGATTTGTTCGAATGTCAGACAAGAAACGTCAACAAAAAGTAATCAACGAAATTAAGAAAATACTTTTAACAATTGGGCCAAAAGGATTTGAGTGAAGTTACCTTCTCAAGATCCAAATGCTGCTGAGTATTTATCAAGGGTGTTGGGTTACGGAAAATAATTTTTTTTCTTAACTTCCAAAAATTCTAAAACTATTTTTTTTTAATTAAAAGATTCTAGCAACAATTACGAGTGACACAATATACTCTTTGACATATATTCTCAACTACTAAAATCTATTTAAATTATCTACTACTCAATCAGCTCTCACAACACTACATACATTATGTTAAAACATCATTAACACTAAATGTAGTGTTTTGTCACGACGAAAGAAATACAAAAATGTTATGTCCATTTTGTTCACACACGGAAACAAAAGTACTTGAATCTAGACAGACAGCAAGTGAAATGCGAAGACGTAGAGAGTGTCATGATTGTCAGAATCGTTTCACCACATATGAAACCGCAGTATTCAAATTAAGTGTAATCAAAAAAGATGGCCGAATTCAACCATTTACGTCAGAAAAAATCGAACAAAGTGTATTCAAAGCGTGTGGCAAGGTTGATGAAAAAGAAATCTCAAACATCGCGCAGAAAGTTGAAAGATCCGTTCTGCTAAAGAAAAAACATATGATCCCAAGCAAATTAATTGGCAAGCACGTTATGCGCGAGTTAAAGAAGTTTGATAAAATTGCATATTTTAGGTACGCAAGTGTGTATAAATCAATTGAAGATCCTAAAGTATTGGAAAAAGAATTACAACAAATAGTGTAGAATAATTACAAAAATAGCATAGAGGTGTTAAATATGGATGGAACAATTTCAGTAACAACAGTTGAACAACAACAAACAAAAGGACTAACAGTAAAACGATATTTCACAAAAGAGGGCCAAAGCCCTTTTGATATGTTTACGTATGAAAAACGAAATTCTATAATCAAGAACCCAGATGGCAGTACTGTTTTTGAAATGAACAATGTTGAAGTACCTGATTTTTGGAGTCAGGTTGCAACAGATATTCTAGCTCAAAAATATTTCAGAAAACGTGGCGTACCACTTCGTAACGATCAGGGAGAATTAACTCTTGATGATAGTGGCAAAGTACGTACAGGAAGTGAAACTAGTATTAAGCAAGTTGCTCATCGTATCGCTGGTTGTTGGCGACATTGGGGAGAAAAGTATGGCTATTTTGCAACAAGTGAAGATGCAAAAAATTTCTATGAAGAAATGGTGTACATGATTATTAATCAAACAGCAGCACCAAATAGTCCTCAATGGTTTACAACAGGACTTAACTGGGCGTATGGAATAACAGGTCCTGCTCAGGGACATAGTTATGTTGATCCATCTACTGGAAAACTTGAATTCAGCCAAGATGCATATACAAGATCACAACCTCACGCATGCTTTATTCAATCAGTAAATGATGATTTGGTTCGTGAAGGTGGTATTTTTTCACTTTTAACAAGAGAAGCAAGAGTATTCAAATATGGGAGCGGAACAGGTAGTAATTTCTCACGTCTTCGTGGACGATCAGAAGGTCTCTCTGGTGGTGGTACAAGCTCAGGGTTAATGAGTTTTCTTAAAATATTTGACATAGCAGCAGGTTCTATAAAATCAGGGGGAACAACAAGACGAGCTGCAAAGATGGTTAGTTTAGATATGGATCATCCTGAAATTGAAGAATTTATTTGGTGGAAAGTACGTGAAGAAGAAAAAGTAGCAAGCCTTGTTGCTGGAAGTAAAACTCTAAAAGCGCGTCTTTCAAAACTAATTGAATTAACTAAAGATGGCGCTAATGATTTACGAAATCCAGAAGTACAACAAATAATTCGTCAATCGGTCCAAGAACATATTCCTCTTAGTTATATTGTACGGGCAATTGATTTAGCAAAACAAGGATACGATCTCCCGTTGCAAGAATTT
>CAYOOY010000013.1:0-26211 GCA_964405725.1 uncultured Methanosarcinales archaeon
GCTTGTTGCTGAGCTTGAGGACCTTGGATAAAAATTTCACCCATATGGCTTACATCAAAAATTCCGATGTTGTTTCTTACTTGAAGATGTTCTTTGACAATACCTAAGGGATATTGCACAGGCATTTCAAATCCTGCAAATGGAACAATTGTAGAAATTGGCAATTATACTGATTTTAATGTAACATCGACGGATCCTGATAATGATACAATTAGTTATTTCTGGAATTTTAATGATACAACAACATTTACCAATCAAAATCCACGTAAGCAATTTAATTCAAGTGGAAGTTTTTATATTACAGTAAATGGTACAGATAATTTAGGATCCGTTCTTAGTGATAATGTTACAATTATCGTAAATGATACACAGCCGACAAATAATACTATAACAATTGATACAGAATTACATATTGGCTCAGAAGGAAATAATCTGACTATTGATGGAACCATTTTTGATTGGTCAGGTGTATTCAATGTTTCCTTTTATTTTAATTTGAGTTTTCGCTCATCATATTGTACAACAAATACAACACAGTGGGTTTGTCAAATGAATCTTACAAATATATCTGTTGGAACATACAATGTAACCATTAATACGACAGATAATTCTACTCATTCTCATACCAGTAGTAATTTGTATAATTTCTCAGTTACCTCTTGCTCAGATGGTGTACAGAATGGTGATGAGACAGGATCTGATTGTGGTGGGTCATGTAGTGCATGCCCAGTCACAACTACTGCGGCTGCTGGTGGCGGAGGCGGTGGTGGTGGAGGCGGTGGAGGACCTGTTGACACCACGCCTTCAACAGATTCTTCGCCGATAATTAGTCTTCCCTCAGGTGGCTCTGTATCTGAATCTACTACGGATAAAGAAGATGATACAAACAAATCATCAGCTGAAGGAATTAATGAAACTGCAAAACCTTCTTCTGATGAAATACGAGTAACTGCTGCTGATTTTGCCAATCGCGCCCTTGATTGGACTGTTGAAACAGTGAAGAAGAAACCAATACTCATTTCTTTAGTTGTGATAGCACTTATTGCAATTCAAAAAGATTTATATAATTGAATTTTCTATTACTCTTATAAAAAGGATGGTACAGGTGAATTCAAAACGAATTGGGCTACTGCTCGGTTCAATTATAGTGGTTGTGCTATTTTCTGTTTCATTCTTTCATTCATTTACTCCGGCTGATTCTATTACTGGATACGTAGTAGCTAATGAAGGTATTCGTATTTCAACGCAAAAATTGGATCCATTATTAATTAATGAAATTCAGAGGGGAAATTATAATCCAAAAATAATTGTTTTATTAGATGATACCCCGGGTGAAGAAAACAAAGATATTGAAAAGGAAATTATTGCGTTAAATCAGGAACGTGTTCTTGATGAATTATCATATGATGTGCATGTTGAAAAAATACCAAGAGTAGATGATGAAGATGAATTCAAAATTTATAGTAAAAATATTGATTTTGCAATCACTCATGAATTTGAAACGATTAACGCAATTGCAGGAACTGTGCATGATGCAATTGCGCTAAAAGAATTATCTGAACAAGAACATGTAACAAAAATTTTATATGATTATCCAGTTGAAGTTAACCTTGCGAATTCTATTCCTCGGATTGATGCCAATGATGTGTGGAATATTAACGTTGGAAAAACAAATATTACTGGCGAGCACCAATCAGTTTGTATTATTGATACTGGGGTTGATTATACTCATTCTGCTCTAGGAAATTGTACACCAACTACATATTTATTGAATGGAACGTTGCTAAAATACTATCTAGAATCAGATCATCCCTATGCCAATTCTGAAGAAAAAATATGGCAAGTAACGATGCCAGGATTTACTAACATCGCACTTCATTTTGTAAATATCTCTTTAGAGAATATGAGTGCTGGTGACACACTTGATCGTGTATACATAATGGATGCTGATCAACGCACGGTTGCCACGTATAAGGAATATAATGAAGATGTCTGGACCCCTTCTGTTAAGGGGGATACAATATTTATTAAATTGGTAACTGATGGCTCAATTGTTGCAGATGGATTTCATATTGATTTAGCAATTAATGGCACTACCAATAAAACGATGGATTGGTCTTCATGCACAACTGTAAAATCCGGATGGGACATGTATAACAATGATGCAGATCCAATGGATGATCATGGACATGGTTCACATGTTGCAGGTACAATTGTTTCACAAAACGATGTGTATAAGGGCGTTGCGCCAGCTGCACAGATAATTGCGCTAAAAGCATTAAGTAGTACTGGGACCGGATACTCGTCTGATATTGCTGCATCAATTGATTGGTGTAACTCAAACGCAAATGAATTTAACATTACTGCAATTAGTATGAGTCTTGGATGCGGTGGCAATGGCTGTGTACATTATCAAACCACGTGTGGGGATGATATTACTGCTGTACCAATAAATAATTCATATCACAGTAATATTTCTGTATTCATCGCATCTGGTAATTCTGGGTGGACAAATGGGATCTCAAATCCTGCGTGCGCGCCACATGCTATACCGGTTGGTGCAATTCACACAAATGATAATATCTTGTATAACAGAGGTAATTTATTACGTATCCTTGCACCTGGAACGTCAATACATTCAACTACAACTAATAATGGATGGCAAACTATGTCTGGAACTTCAATGGCAACTCCACACGCTGCTGGCTCAGCTGTTTTATTAAACCACTATGCAAAATTAACGTATGGTAGATTCCTAACTCCAGATGAAATGCATGATGAATTGGCCTTGCGTGGCAGTACCCTGTATGATTCTTCTTCTTTGCGTAATTATTCTCGTATTAATGTTCTATCGTCAATTTCGCCGGTAATACAATCTTTTAGTGGACCTACTTTTGGTACTGAATACAATACGACCAATTTCACGCTTTTAGTCGATACCGCACAAAGAATTGAGCAAGCAAAATTAGTGTGGATGTACCCTAACGAATCTCAAATGAATTATTCTATGACTTCGTTAAATAAAAGTTCATACGAATTTACAATGCTCTCTTTACCTCAAGGAAATCATAGTTATGAAATTGTTGTTGAAGGCGTTGGTGGTATTAAGACTATCACAGATACTGTAAATTTTTCAATTAATTTAGTGGACTTATCTCTTAATGTAACATTACCAGTGCAGAATAGCTCTCATCGAAATGTTCTTAATGTTAGTTATCTCGCGCGAGGAACAGATTTATCAATGAGCAATATGACTATTAGTATAAATGGTGATGAAGTATTTAGTAATGTAACTTTAGTAGATTCGCCTTCGACTTTAGTATCCATATTGGTTGATAGCACAACTTGGGTACATGGAAATTATAGCGGATTAATTACTCTCACCAATCTGAATCAAGACCAATTAACATCTGAATTTACTTTTGATATTGATAAAATTGGACCAATCATTTCTTCTGTGCAACCATCACCAGCATATCCATATCAGGGGGATAGCGTAACATTTATAACAAACATTGAGGGAAGTAATACTAGCTTTGTATCGTGGCGAGTTAATGAAACATGGTATAATGAATCAATAGAGAGTAATAATGCAACTGTATCTTTGAGTAACCATACTGGTATTTTATATTATCAAGTTCATTCGTATGATACTCTTGGAAATAGAAATCATTCGCCAATTAAGAATGTAAACTACACTTCAATTACGGCGCAAATGATTATTACTCCAGTTGAGAGTCAAGTTTTTGAAGCAGGTGTACAAGAGTTGTTTAATGCAACTAGTAATTTAACAGGAGAGATATCATATGTATGGAATGTATCTTCGGACCTTATTACAAATGAATCATTTATGTATTCACTCTATGCACTTGGAACTCATACCATAGAATTAACTGCTTCAAATGGGCTTGTCAATCAAACTGATACGATAACAATTGAAGTAAATGATACTCTACCACCAAATATTACAAACACAAGTCATACCTCTTCACCTGATATTAGTACTCTTACTAATTATACTATTTGGGCAGAAGATGTGAGTGATGTTGATAATATAACTATTTCACATGCAATAAATAGTTCGCTGCACACATGTGAAACTGCAGATGACTTGATGAATTGCACATTTAATCTTTCGGGTTTTCAGTTAGGAGAAAATAATATTACAGTTACTGCAATTGACTCGCAAGGAAACGCTATATCTCAAATTGATACGATAAATGCGACCGCGTGCTTTGATAATCTTCAAAATGGCGATGAGACAGGAGTTGATTGTGGTGGTGGCTGTGCTGCATGTAGCTCAGATGCACCATTTGTTGAAATTCAAAGTAGTGGAGCAGGAGGAGGCGGTGGTGGTGGAGGCGGATCGAATGAAGCCACAGATGAAACATCCAGTAAAAGTAGCAATGTAGATCTCACCGATTTGGAATCCTCCACTGTTTCTCAAGTAGAGGCAGTTTCATCAACTCAATCTATTGAAAATCAATCTAACACAACTAGTTCACGTACATCAGAAATTGAATCTGAAACAGAAACTGAAGAAATTAATTCAAAGAAAACCTTGTTACTTATTTTAGCAGGGATTATAGCTCTTTTAGCTGCTATCTATGCGTTTATGGAATCAAAATCACCGATTTTATAATTTGCGTACTTCTTACTGATGTATTATGTGCTTAGAAATCATTCATTGAAAGCTGGCCAATGTTGGTTGAAATAACTTTTTGTATTGCTTCAAAATCTTGTTTCATTAATTCCAATTTATCTTTATTTCTTCCTGAATATAAATATGTAGCTGGGTGGACCACCGGAATTACTTTTACTTTTGTTGGCAGTTCAAATACCTTCCCGCGAATAGTTGTAATTCCAGTTTTTTTAAGAATACTGTGTGTTGCAAAATTACCAATGGTAACAATTACTTTTGGTTGCATTAGAGTAATCAGATTATCAAGTCGTTCTTTACAATTTGCAATTTCATCTTTGGATGGATTACGATTATTTGGTGGCCTACAAAGAACCGTATTTGTAATAAAAATATCATTTCGTTCTAATCCGATATGAGCTAACAATTCATCTAAAACTCCACCGGACATGCCACAGAATGGGATTCCTTTGGAATCTTCGCGTGCTCCTGGAGCTTCTCCTATCAAAAGGACATCGGCCGCGTGATTTCCTGATCCAAATACCACTTGGCTACGATTTTCGCATAATTTAGGGCATAATGTACATTTATTGTATTTTTCTTCAAGATTTGTAACATTCATTGATATTTCTCTTATTTTGTTAATTCTACCTTATTTTTACTTATGGGTCCCTCTTTTAGTGTATTGAGATAACTTAACAGCAAACTTTATAAAGCAAGCGGAAGTTTTCTTCAGCTATGGAAGTTCAACATAGCTGGCAATACAAAGCTAAACGATTCTTCAAAGAAACGATGCGTGTTCTGCACGTGACGAAAAAACCTGGAAAAGATGAGTTTGTTACCCTTACTAAGGTTACTGGAATTGGGTGCGCTATAATTGGTATTATCGGATTCATAATTTTCATGCTTAAACAACTATTATTATAACAATGGAATCACTCATTTTTGGATTAAGAACTGCGGCAAATCGTGAAGATCAAGTTGTTGATTATTTGGTCTCAAAGCTTGCTAAAAAAGGTAAAGGTATCCTAGCAGTCATCAGACCGCACGGTATGAGAGGATATATCTTTATTGAAGCAGATGATAAAACACAAGCAGAAGCAGCTTTAATGGGAGTTCCGTATGCTCGTGGTTTACTTCCAACTCCAATTCCATATCAAGAAATTGAACATATGCTTGAGCAAGTAAAAGTTGAAATGAATATTCATAAGGCAGATATTGTTGAAATTATTTCTGGTCCATTTAAACGTGAGCAGGCTAAAGTTATGCGGATCAATAAACAAAAAGAAGAAATTGTTGTTGAATTATTAGAAAGTGCAGTTCCAATTCCAATTACTGTTAAGATGGATGCAGTAAAAGTAATTAGACGTGAAGCAGATGAATAATTGGCGATTTGATGAAAGTTCTTTAGGACAGTTTGCAAGTAGTGAATATTTAACACAGCAACGTATTGAAGAAATATTGGCAGCTGATTCTCGTAAACATCAAAAAATGGACGAATCGCGTGCGTATGATTTTTCAAAACTTTCTTTACATATTTGTGCAATTTTATGTGATGAAAGACCCATTGTAACTGTCTATGAGCGAGAGGGGAAATTGCACCCAGTAGGTACAGATCATTCACGAGAAATATTAAGTGCATATTCGTATGCCGGCATTGATAAAATTCCAACTAAAATTCTTTCACGTTCTCATCCTGATGTCCGCGCATACGTGCGCGTAAATGCGTAGTACCTTCTTCGTAAAATATATAAAGGAATATCTCTTTTGTTTTGTTAAGAGGTGATTGTTATGTACGGAAAATGTGGAGTATCAAAAGTAGTATGGGGCGCATTGCTCTTGCTAAACGGATTCTTATGGCCTAGATGGACAGGAGTTGATGGTTGGATAAAGTGGTGGGCTGTATTAATGGTTCTAACTGGACTTGCTATTTTAATTTGGCCTGAGAAGTGTGGTGTATCAGTATCTGCACCATCTGCTAATAAAAAACGACGAAAGAGATAGATTATTTTATTTTTTTTATTTTTTTGTTAATCCATCTCAATATCTAATTCTTGCATGATTTTGTCTAGTTTCTTATGAAGTAGTGCTAATTCTTTTTCAACATCAGAATTACTGCTACCTTTTTTCTTAAAAGAATCTTTGCCAAAGCACTCGTTACAATATACTGGCTTATTTGATCTTGGTTTAAATGGAACTTCACATTCTTTATTACATGACGCACAAATTACTTTGGTCGCCTCTTGTCTATCGGTTCTTTTTGCTCCAAAATCTCGAGAGCTTCTTGAAGGAGATCTATCTCTTTGACGAACTTCATCTCGAGAGTGTCCTCTGCTTGATCTTGCTCTGCTTCTTCCTTTTTCTCTTGATGAATTATTTCGTCTAAAATTTCCCATATTGATGAAATAGAATGTCTATTTTATAAAAGTATAGTTTGGAATTTGAATTATTTCTCTTTTAAGATATTACTTACTATATTATAACATCTTGGTCCAATTAACCCTAAATGTCCAACTCTTGTTACAACGTGATTACGAACATTTTGATACGTGTCTTCTGAGAAAAAAGATGTTTGAAAAGGTCTTACTATTTCATCATAAGGTGTTGCAACTGAGTGAAATTTCACTGATTCTGGAAGTCCAATATGTTGAATTTTATCTAAAAAATCACTTCCAGGAACCATTTGTCTGCAACTTTTATGAAATAAATAGGGGACATATGCAATTCTTGTTCCATGAATTGGTGAACCTAACATTACAACTTTATTTACTAACTCTGGATTCTCTTGCGCTTTTCTAAGTGCAATTAAACCACCTAAGCTATGTCCTACCAAATCTACTTTTCTTCCTGTGCGCTGACAAAATTCATTGAGCTTTTTACTTCTACGTTTTACAACTTCTTCTAAATCATCTGCATACAAATATTCTCTTACAAATGGTGTGAATCCTTCACTCTTTAAGTGGCGAGCTAATCCTGCCATGCACCGATGTGTTACTAAATATCCATGATACAACATTACTGGAGATGAATCTTCGGGAATTTTTTTTTTTGATTCGTGATTGTTGATAACTTCATAGAAATAATCTTGACCTATATGTGCTGCAACATGGATTCCTGATTCTATTTCTCCTCCTAGGGCACGAAGTAGTGACATACTATTTGGGTGTTTGGTAGATATATATTAATTTACTTTCTCTGGTCTAATATGTACGGGCAAAATCCCATCATCTACCATTCTTTGTGTTTTATCTGCAACTGTCATAAAATAAGGTTTACTTCTAAAATGCCGATTCAGTTCTTTACAATTTTCTTCTATTGTCTCATCTAATGTGCCATTTTGACATACTTTGTTTGATGCAACCAATTTTTTCGCTTCAATAATGTCTTTGGTGGTTTGATACACTATAACTTTAATACTCTTTTTAGTAAGTGTTAGTGCTGTTGTTCTATGACTACCATCAAGCATAATATATTGTGCCTCTGGATTTACATTTTCAAATTGATCTAGTTTTTTTTGTAAAGAATCATCTAAGTATTCTCTCACTATTGATGTTGCTATTATCGGAACATATGGAAGCTGATTACCAGCTGTAGCACTAGCAAAGTATTTCTCAAGAATTGTATTACTATGTACAGGATAATCATTTAATGTGATTATTTGGTTTGGTTCTAATTGTCTTAACTCCATTGTCTCTAAAAAGTAGTGTTTATTTAACTATTTTTATGTTTAATATTATTATTATTATTAGGTATATTGTGGTCAATAAAAATGAAAGAAAGAATTGCTCATTGAGCAATCTATTTAAAATACGTTCTGTACATTGGTCGAATTCCTGCCACTATTAAAATAATCAGGTACCAATACCAATTTAAGTTAAGAATTGGGTTCCATAGTTTTGCGAGCATTAGTGCGAATGCAGCTACACTTAGTTTTATTAGCCCAATATCTTGCCAATCCATCTTTTTTATTTTTTTATTCCAAAATGTTGTTAGACTCATTATTACACCTCTTTTTTGATTGCTATGTATATGGGATATTTATTATTATTGGTATGAAATAATGAAAAATGGGGGTTAAATACGCAAATAATATATTTGAAACTATTCTTTACTTCTTATGACTGGAAAAATACTATTACCTCCAACATATGATCAACTAGATGGTCCGCTTATATTCTTAGCCGGTCCAATTCAAGGGGCATATCATTGGCAAAATGATGCAATCAAAATATTTCATGATATTGCACCTCAACTTAATATTGCTTCACCAAGAAGAGTAGTGTCTGAAACGTACAAAAAGGGAGATTTTACTCCTGCAATGTATAATGAGCAGGTAGATTGGGAAACATTTCATTTACGAAGAGCTGCTGAATATGGTGTTGTCTTTTTTTGGTTAGCTAAAGAATTTGAACATACATGCAAAAGAGCGTACGCACAAACATCACGATTTGAATTGGCTGAATGGAAAATAAATCATGAGAGGGATGGAATTAATCTTGTAATTGGTATTGAAGAAGGATTTACTAATGCTAAGTATATTAGAAGACGATTCAGGCAAGATTGTCCAGATGTTCCAATTTGTTCGACGTTAGAATCTACATGTCAAGAAGCAATTATGTATTTGCTTCATTAAATTACGTCTTGCGTTTTCTTAGAACTTCCTTATTAAGAATATTTGGTGGAACTTTATTTGCAAGACGTGTCAAAATATTTTTTGCAGCTAACTGAGACATAGCTGAACGTGCTTCTAGTGTTGCTGAAGCAATATGTGGGGTTACAATGACGTTACGTAGCTTAGCAAGACCAGCCACCAATTTAGGTTCGTACTCAAATACATCTAAAGCAGCACCAGCGATTTGTTTTCGTTTTAATGCTTTAACTAATGCCTTTTCATCTACAACTGGTCCTCGTGAAGTGTTGATAAGATATGCAGTTTTTTTCATCATTTTAAATTGTGATGCGCCAATAAGATGCTTTGTCGAAGGAAGTAGTGGAACATGAAGTGATACAACGTCTGCTTTTTTAAGTAAAGAGCTAATTGTTGCGTACTTCGCTCCATATTTTTTTTCAAATTTGGGGTGTCGTCTGGTATCGGAATAGATAATATTAACACCCATTCCCTTCGCTAACATTTGTGCTACTGCAAACCCAATTCTTCCAAATCCAATAATTCCTACTGTTTTTCCTTTCAATTGTGGACCTAATAGTAACATTGGCTCCCATCCTTTGTATTTCCCTGCTCGAGTAAACGAATCTGCTTCAGGTATTCGTCTTGTTAATGAGAGAATTAATGAAAGGGTGTATTCAGCAACTGCGTCGGTTAGTACTCCAGGCGTATTAGTTACAGGTATATTTTTAGCACTTGCTGCGTTAATATCAATATTGTCGTATCCTACTGCGTAATTAGCAATTATTTTTAAATTAGAATTTGCGTTAATTATTTCTGCATCAATTTTATCTGTAAGTAAACATAAAAGAGCATCACACCATTTTACTCCTTTAAGTAATTCTTTTTTAGAAATAACTCTCTCTTTAGGAAATACTTTTACTGTATGATGTTTTTTTAATAGTTTTATTCCTGAGTTAGGAATTTTTCTTGTAACAAATATCTTTGCCATTATTGTTTATTAGCATTTTGTAAAAGTATATAAAATATTGTGTTTATGGGATTTGTCCAAAATATTGTGATTAGCAAACTGGCTCTGCGGCAGAGCAATATACAAAACCTATATATACTTAGAATTATTACACATTCACATGGTTAATGTTGCAATAAATGGATTTGGTAGAATTGGAAGGATGGTATTTCGTGCTGGATTTAAAAAATTCAATGTTGTTGCAATTAATGATTTATCTGATACTAAAACATTAGCGCATCTTTTGAAATATGATTCTTCTCATGGGCCATTTATGGGTAAGGTAAATCATACAAAAGATAGTTTGATAATAAATGGTAAAAAAATAAAAGTATTTTCTCAAAAAGATCCTTCTACACTACCTTGGAAAAAACTTAAAGTTGATGTTGCACTTGAATGTACGGGGTTTTTTAAAAAACCTGAAGATGCTGCATTACATCTTAAAGCGGGTGCTAAAAAAGTACTTCTCTCATCAGCACCTAAATGTGAAGATAATGTTTGCTTGTCTAATGTTGTAACATTAGTTGTAGGTGTTAATGATCAGACATATAATCCTAAGAAACATACAATTATTTCGAATGCATCTTGCACTACCAATTGTGTTGCACCTGTATTAAAAGTACTTAATGATGCTATTGGAATTAAGCGATGCTACTTTTCAACAATACATGCGTATACTTCTTCTCAGAAATTGCAAGATGGACCTCAAAATGATTTACGAAGAGCGCGAGCAGCAGCTATAAATATTATTCCAACTACTACCAATTCTGATAAAGCAACAGTAAAGGCGTTACCTGAGTTGGCTGGTAAAATTCGTGGTCTTGCATTTAGAGTTCCAATTCTTAATGGAAGCGTAACTGATTTTACTATAGAGATGGAACAAAAAGTAACAACAGAGCAAATAAACAAGTTACTTAAGAAATTTGCAAACGGACCTTTGAAAGGAATTTTGGAATATACTGAAGATGAAATTGTCTCACAAGATATTATTGGTAATTCACATTCAGCGATTGTTGATTCTAATTTGACAAATGTGATTGATAAGAAAATAGTGAAGTTGGTTGTTTGGTACGATAATGAATGGGGCTATAGTAATAGAATGATTGATTTGATTAAGAAAATTTCTACATAATTTATGCTCCTTTTTGAAATATATTTATATACTGCTACAAGTACCACTCTTGATTCGTGCTGGTATGGATATAATAATGCAAATACAACTCTTGCTGGTTGCGCAAATATTTCAACTTTGACCTGGGCAGAAGGTGAACATACAGTTACAATATATGCGAATGATACAAGTAGTAATGTTGGAAGTAGTTCAGTTACATTTACTGTTGACCTTACTAATCCTACAATCACAATTAATTATCCAAGTAATGATACTGTGACATCGGATACTGGAATAGATGTCAATTACACCACTTCAGATACAAATTCAGTTTCTTGTTGGTACAGCAATGATACAATGAGTGTAAATACCACTCTTGCTGGTTGCATAAATATTACATCTGTCGCGTGGAGTGAAGGAAATCATAATGTGACTATTTGGGTAAATGATAGCGCTAATAATATTGTTAATAGTGTGGTTACGTTTACAATAGATACTACTAATCCAACAATAACAATACTTGCTCCGCAAAATAATACTAATTTAACTAATAAATATGTAAACATAATATACAATGTGAGTGATGATAATTTAGATAGTTGTTGGTATAGTAATGATACGATGAGTGTAAATACCACTCTTGCGGGTTGCGTGAATGTAACTGATGTTGTATGGAGTGTTGGTGATCACAATGTAACAGTGTATGTAAATGATACTGCTGGAAATGAAAATGGATCGACAATATCATTTACTATGTTAGCTGATTTGGATAATGATGGCTTAATTGATGGAAATGATCGATTATTATTTAATGAATCTAATGTTAATGGGTCCGGATTTACTCGATTAAATATTACTGTTGGTGGAAATAGAACAAATGGGACTTTTGCAGGACAACAACATATGAAGTTCTATGATGAAGATACGCTTATTATGAATTTTTCACATAATTTTTCCCAGGCAGATTTTGATCTAAGTAACGTGACAATTATTTTAGACGATCTGTCGTTGATTGTTAATTTATCCGGTCAGTTACAAGGAAATAAAACATTGTTCATAACAGATAATAGTTTTATTAGTCTTTGCGTTAAAGACGCACAAATAGATTCGGCGGATAATATCTCTTCTAGTTGTGATAGTACCAATGAAACGGATTTCACTGATTGCTTAGGAAGTAATCTAACTATCGGCGGGATTGAATGTACCGATTTGGGATCAGTTCTGCGATTAACTAATTTACAACATTCTGGGATTAAAGGAACGCAAGCAGCGGCGAGTAGTTCAAGTAGTTCTGCTGGCGGTGGTGGCGGATCCGGTGGTGGAGTTGGTAGTGAATCTCTTATTGGATCTGTTAACGAAACAACAAAGGTAGAATGTACATCTAATGCTCAATGTCCTGCTGATAAAACATGTTTCTACAACAAGTGTGTTAAATTATTTGATATTAAAGTACTTGAAGTTGATTCGCCTGTAGGTGATGATGGTTTACTGAATTTTACATACTTTATGAAAGGAATGGCTAATATTAGTGGTGATGTGATTGTTAATTTCTGGATAGAGAAAGATAATGTTACAGTAAGTGCAGGTCAAGATACTATTTATATGGGTGTATTTGAAGAAAAAACAGAAACAACAAAGATATTTCTTCCGAGGAATTTATCCACTGGCGCGTATCAATTTTATGTACAGGTGACATTTGAGAATTATCAAGCTCTTTCATATAGAACTGTTTTTGTTGAACAAGGAGAACAAATGACTATTAGGCTTGGGCCAGAATTGCAGGAGCCAAGTAGTATATTTGTAAGTTCTTATCTTGTGTTATTGTTTGCTTTCTTACTGGTCGCATATGTTATATACCTATTTCGTGATCGATATAAACCGACTGGATCAAGATGGAAAGAAATATTTATTGGATCAATTTCAAAAAAGAAGGTTGAAGAATCTGTAGAAGAGCAGGTTCAAGATGAAATTAAAGAAGGAGAGGAAGACAAGGACGAAAATGATGAGCAAGAGAAACAAATATTAGAAGCAGAAACTGCCAAACCTGTTGCAAAGTACGAAGGAGATAATGTCATTGCTAAAGAGCCTAAATCTTCTATTAATATTACACGTTCACTCATACATTTTTTTAGTGCAGGCCGTAAAAAAGGTAAAGAGATTGCTGATATTACTCTTACTGTATTGAAAAAGAGTTACAGTACATTTTCTGGATTTACGTTGCTGGCTGTAGGTAAAACTCGTATTTTTATTGGAAAGACATCTCGAATACTAGTGAAAAAATTAATTATTATTTTTGACAAACTAGGTGCTTATCTAAGAATTGGTTGGAAATGGATTATAAAGACTTCAAAATCAATAATGGAATTGCTTGCTTGGTTGTCTACATTCTTACTAAATTCGCTAAAAAGTACGTCGATACACATTTCAGATGTATATAGAAGAGTTATGGGGAAAATTCGTAGGCGCATACAGAAATATAATGAACAACTACAAGAAGCAAAAACAAGACGAAGGCAAAGAAAATATGCAGAGAATTACAATGACAAAATTGAGGAACGAGAAAAAAAGAGGAAAATAAGATCATTACAACGATCGATTTTAAAGATGATCACATACAGTGATCAGAAGATTGTTGGTGCTATAAAAAGCGTATTTAGCTTCACTAAACGCATATTTGTAAAGAGTGTAATGCTCTTAAAGTTAGGCGTAGAAAAAATATCTTATTTGGTTAAAGATGTAGTGAATAGTCTAAAGAAAATGATGAAGCAACCCAAAATCAAACGTGAAAAAGATGATGAGAAGGATCAATCTTCTATCTTGGAATTAAAGAAACCTCCTACAGAAAAATCAATAGAGGATAAGGAAGTAAGGGAGGCCAAGGAATCTGATTCCACTCAGGTATACGAAAATCCAACGATTACTCCAGAGCCGGAAAATAAAAAAAGACGTAGAAGAACACATCAAGAAATATGGGATGAAAAATTTGAACAAGTTAATGAGAAAATTGAAGAATCCGCCCAAATGAAAGAGGAGTTTCCAAAAAAGCTAGAAGAGTTGGGGGATCATGAAGGGGTCTAAGAAGCAGGCCCTTTTCGGTATATTTTTAAATGAAAACATTTTTTATATAGAGTATATGTGGCCGTTTAGTAAAAAAGAGACAAGCAAAATCAAAAAAACTGTGAAAAATGTTGCTGATTTTGTTGTTGATGAATTGAAAGAAAAGGGGTTAGTCTCGTTGTATATTGGGGGCACTATTCTGTGTAATATTGAACGAGAGAAACATAGCCAGATTGATTTGTTTGGCTTGGTATCTGAAGATTTTAAATCTCCTGCTCAAAAAAGAATTAATACTAAACTAAAAAAAGTCAAAAAAACTCTTTGTGGTGGCTATGAAGTAAAATTTGTTGCAGTTCCCCTAAAGTCGTTTGAAACGGGAAAAGGTAGAGGCCTTGTTAAAACAATTAAACCAGAGCGATTAATTCAACGATTTTCTTTCTTTAAGCATCATTGGGGTAAGAAATATAATTTTAAGAAACATTTTCCTCTCAAACCAATGGATCTCAAAGAAGAAGCAATATTTTTAATGAAGGATTTAACAAAAACGATAAAAGCAATTCGTGAGGGTAAAGAGAAATTTCCTTTTGAAGATTTTCCTAAACATGTAATAGAATTGGTTCGTGTGGAAGCACAATTATTTCATAATTTTAAATTTGACCCTTCTCGATTAAAATTGGTAAATCACTTACGAGAAGAAGAATTACATGTGGTTCATACTGCAATGACATTACGTAAAGAACATCCACCTACGCGTGAGAGAATTCTTTCGTTTTGTAATGAGACCGAGCGATACATTGCTCATTTACGAGTTATTGTTGTGGAGATGTAAGGTAATAATTTATATATATCTCTGTTTTTCTAATTATTGATGGATTTTAAAAGAGGTGTGTTAATTTTTATACTTATAGTTTTAGTTGCATCATTAGTAAGTGCTGAGGATTGTGCAGATAAAAAAGACATTATGGATAAAGCTGAATCCGCGAAATTAGCAGCTGCGCAAGAATCTGGTACCGCGCAAGGACAGGTTAATTTTCTAAATAGTAAAAAAGATTCTGTATATGGGCAAATTGGAGATGTTGATTTTTTGATAAGAACCAGTACTCTTGATAGTGTTATTGATCCTCTAAAAGCTGAAAAGGCAACATTGCAGGCGCAATATGATGCGTTGCTTGTTGAATTAGCGGATGCTGAAAAAGTTCGAGATGCAAAATCAGTTGCACGTGATGAAGCAGAAACTGCATATTATGCAACAACTGGTCCTTATTATGATTGTTTGGATAATATTGATTATTCTGGCGAAAATGAGCAAACTACTACAACTGTTCCTGAAACTCCACCCCCTGTAAGTACAACAACAACTAAAGAAACTACCACAACTACGGTCAAGGAAAAAACTGTTGTTCCTCTAGTGAATGAAAAAGTACTTTCACCTACTCCTGAAACACAAAAACCTCTTCCCTATCCAAATCCAGAACCAGAAACCACACCTAAGCGTATTGTAAAATCAGAGAATGGATCCTATTCAGTTGAATTTGGAATACGCGATAAGAATGCGTGTACAGAAGGTACCGGGTGTTGTGATTGTGTAAATATACGTGTCTATCGACAATACAAAGAATTTGATTTTAAAAGACCAACGTGGGAGTGGAGTTGGAGAAGTTTTAGTTCGGGTGAATGGGTGGGTCTTCATTCTGGATGGGAGCAAAAAATCGAAGAAATAACAAATGATATGTCAAAGGCTAAGTGTTCTGATGATCAAATTTTTGCAGTAGCTGAATGGGATTGGGGTTGTAGTTGTCTTAAAGGCGATTGCGGAGTATATATTGAAATTGATGCACCTGCAAAAAGACCGTATCATCATGCTGAAGGTCAAGTGTACAAAAAATCAGATAAAATTGCAGAAGTAATCTGGGCTCCTACTACTGCAAGTATTGAATTTAATAGTGATGAATATATTAATCTTATATCTTTACCAAATCTTGGAAAAAGACTTCTTACAAATACCTGTGGTGTTTTTGAAGAAGGTGTTGGAACTGTAAAATTATTTGCAGGACCAAAGTGGAAAGATAAACAAATGTGTAAAACTGCAACGTTTAATGTTGCGAATGGATAAAAGAGGTATGAAAATGAGGTGTTATAAATGGATGCAAAAAAGTTAGGATTGGCAGGCGGAATTCTCTGGGGAGCTGTTATGTTACTATTTACATGGGTTGCCGTATTGACTGGATATGGATCGGCATTTTTGGGACTATTTTCCAGCTTATACATAGGATATGATATTTCCTGGTTAGGAGGAATTGTAGGCGCAGTGTATGGATTCGTAGATGCATTTATTGGTCTGTATCTGCTAGGATGGATTTATAATAAATTATAATTTTTTATTTTTTTGTTTTCAAATTTTTTTGTAAGAAAGATATTTAAATGGCAATTTCATCTACTATTTCATGGTTCATCTTGTTACAAATGTCGCGGAATATGCAATTATAATTGATGAGGAAAAAAAGAAATTTCTTCTTGTTCAGTGGGATGAGTATTATGATTATTCGTGGCATTTTCCTGGTGGAAGAGTTGATGAAGATGAGGATGAAAAACAAGGGTTACGTCGGGAGTTGCAAGAAGAAATTGGCGTTGAAGTTGGTGATTTAAAACCAATTTATGCAAAGCACATAGGTAAAAAATTGATGATGAAGCCAGATGATGTTCCACGATACGCATTATTTTATTTATGTCGATTGAAAAAAGACCAAGTAATTTCATTAAATGAAGATGAGTTACATTCTGTTAAGTGGTTTTCAAAGAGTGATTTGAAAGATATCAAATTTTGGTTACCGTTCTATCGAGAAATGCTTGAAGAAGTTTTGCCTTTCTAATAGGATGTGATATACTGAGTAATCGTTAACTATATATAGTTAAATTGGTTTATTATTCTTATGGCAAAAATAGATGCAAGTGAAAATGGACCATATATTGTTACAAATCTTAACAAGTTGACACATTCTAATAACGAACCTCTTGAAACAAAAGAAGTGATGGCGTTATGCAGGTGCGGTGCATCGAAGACCAAACCATTTTGTGATGGTGCTCATGCCATAAATGGTTTTAGTAGTAAAAAAGAAAGAGAAGAAACATACCCTGAGGAAGAATTTGTTGGAAAAGATATTACTATAGTTGATAATGTTGGTATTTGCGCACATGCAGGTGAATGTGTAAAAGGAGCACCAGACACTTTTTTCACACATGAAGATAATAAACGTGTTTCTCATCCAGACAATGATGGTAAAGAGAAGATAATAAATACTATTAAGAAGTGTCCTTCTGGTTCACTCGCGTATAAAGTAGATGGAAAATTAGAGGATCAATATTTTTCTGAGGAAGAAATTGTAATTACTAAATATGGTCCATTACATGTTCGCGGTTCAGTTGAGTTTGATAATTCAGAATTGGTATCAAAAGAGCATTACACGTTATGCAGATGTGGTGCATCAAAAAATAAACCGTTTTGTGATGGGATGCATGCAAAAACAGGATTTAAAGGGTAGAGTATATGGATGAGAAATATCTTAAATGGTTTTATACAAAATATATTGATGTGAATATCTACAGAGTTGTTTCTGAAGAATATTTAGAAGAAATTAAATCTAAAGGTATTGAGCCTGATGTTAATCCATTTCATAACCACATCCCTCAAATTAAAGAGTTATTTGCATTATTGATGAAATTAGAATCGGGTGGGTTTGCTCACACGCGGCAGTGGGGTGGAACATTAGTTACTGCTGAAAAAATAATTCGTGTAAGTACAACTGATATTGATAACCCATTTGTTGATTTTACTGCAAGCTATAATAAGACCTATTATTATAGAAGACATAGGGGTGGTGCATTGGTTACGACGATTTATGAAATTACGTCAGATATTTTGAAACGAAAACCTGTTATTTCGAAAAAAGAATTACAATTGGTAAACTCATTACATGAATGGTCTTCTATTAGAGCGTCGTATATTAATAGAGTGTTATATTTTAATGGAACTTCGCGATATTTTGAGAGTGCACATTTTCAAATGATTGGGTCTGGTAAGGATTATATTGAATCTCCCTTTGGTCGATATGATCATTTTAAACAGGTAATTGAGAAGAATGGAATTGATGTATATGAGCCGTATTTGAAAAATAAGGATGATTTTTATCTCAGGGCCATTGAAAGAATACCTGCAAGTGAAATAAAAAAGGTATATTGATTATTTTTTAATCTTTAGATTAACGCCTTTATGCCATTTTAAAGATACGTTGTATAAGTATGCACCAATTAAACCTGTAATGAGCCCTAATGCTGCAAAGTATATTGGCATTACTGGAAGCGCAAAATATGCTAAAGCTGTACCCTTGTTAAGGCCAATAGTGAAAATGTCGTAGAATGTTCCTCCCACTGAATATAGTAACCCTGCCACAATTCCTGCGAATCCAGTAACAATTGCTTGAAGTTTCGCGTATCTAAGTATGTTTATTTTATTCATGAATACTATTTGAATGTTCGATACTTATATAAAGTTTATTTTGTGTTTATCTACTATGAAAACAATGACATGTAGACAATTAAGTGGAGCTTGTGACGTAACATTTCAAGCTGAGACCTTTGAAGAAATGGGAGAATTAAGTAAGAAGCATGCAATGCAAATGATGCATGATCCCGCACATAAAGAAGCAATGCACAACATGATGGAACGCATGAAAGATCCACTTGAAATGAAAAAGTGCATGGATGACATGCAAAAAGCATTTGATGAAGCGCCTGAGTCAAATAGTGAAGAACGTGAATAAATAGGCTACTAGACTTAAGAATATCGATGTGATCAAAATCCATCCTGATATTTTTAATAATTTAAATTTATAGGGGATAATTTGTGTTGCCAACGTATATATTTGGTTGGCGTACGCTTTTGCGATTCGTTCATTATCCATTGGTAATTCTTTGAGGAATTTGTGGTATTGTGATCTTGAGTAAAATTTTCGTATGTTTTTGTAATACAATACATCATCTTTTATTCTCTCCTTTTTAGAAAATATTCTAATCTTGGGTAGTATAATCAAGATTGAAAACAATGATGCAGTAAAGCAACCAATTAATAATAGGAGTAACGGAAGATTTTTCATACTTACAATATTTACTTCGTTAGAAATTAATTTGTTTAAGATGAATACTAAAATTAATGTGCTTGCACCAAAGATGAAATTTGATTTTGAAATTAGCTGTGCATCAAGATTAACATTAAATTCCAATATATTTGGCCAAATTCTGCCATCAAAGTTTACCTTCTTCTTTTTTGCCATGTCAATGAGTAAACATATATGTCTATAAAAATGTTTGTTGTGGAGTGTTGGTCAATTGGTTACTTTTATATATCTAAGATTATTACTAAATAGATGAAAAAGAGGATTATTGTTGTATTTTTAGTTGCATTACTAATTGTATTAATTGGATGTAATGCTAAGGAACCTTCAGTACCTAATTCTGTTTCAGAAGTTGAAAAACCAATTGAGAATAAAGTTGTAACTAAAACCAACACATCTGTTTCTAAAGATGTGATAAAAGATACTCTCAAATCTCCTGTAGGAGTTGCAGGTCCTGGTGGATGCACGGGTTCAGCATGTAATACATTTTTTCAAAATAATCCTGAAGAGGGTGACAAATGGTGTAAGTCTAATCCTGCAGTGTGTGCTACATTAATGGTAGGAGATCAGGGATCAAATCAAGGTCCAGGTGGATGTACAAATGATTGTGATGCGTATTGTACAAAGAATGAACAAGAATGTAAAGATTGGTGTGGTATTAATGCTAAGAGTAATCCCGAATTGTGCAGTTTAATAAATGCACAAGATGATGCCGAGTCAATGCAAGGTGACGGCGTATGGGATAAAAAAGAATTAACTTTCTATGTAAAAGATGAAGAAAATGTTCTTACAGAACAAAAGAGAAGCATTATTGTTGAGACCATTACATCAACTAGGGAAGGTAATGGTGGGTATTATGGGTGGAATAGTGCTCTTGCGGATTTGAACAAAAGAAAATCTGATAACAAGGTTCCAGATAAACTAGTTGAAGTACAAAGTGAAGATAAGGCTGATATTGTAATTGTAGTACATTCTGTAAAAGAATTCTGTTGTGATTTAACGGGTGATCCCATTACGGGAAAAGAGAGAAGTGATATTGGTGATAATTCTGCTAAAATCAGATCTAATGTAGATGCGTATAATATTGTTAATATTGATAATGGGTTCTTGGAAGATATGATGCGTCACGAATTAGGACACTCATTAGGAATATTTAGCCACGTAACAAATAGACAAAACGATTTAATGTCAATTGTCTCTCCGGCAAGTGTTATTAAGGATGCAAACATGGATGACTTGTATATTAAGTATCATGATAGGATCATTGAAACTATGGAAGAATCTATAGAAGCGGATGAAAGTGTTAAGGATAGGAAAGTAAGATCAACCTCTTAAGTCTCCCTAGTTTTTAGAATTCTCAGTTTACTCGCCAGAGCGGTAAAAAATTAAACTTAATGGTGTTATCTTTCCCCGACTTCATGTCGGGGTGAGAAACTTGTTTCTCAAGTTTTTCCGTCACTGGCAAGAACATTGGCGCTATCAAACTTTTCAGTAAAGATTTTCTAGGGCGGGGCATTTAAAACAGAAAAGTTTATATATTAACTATTTGTTAACAGTTATTAACCAAATGGTAACAGATAAGAAATTGATGTTAGTATTATTGAAAGATTTTACTAGGAAACACACTATAACTTCTCTTGCTAAAGAGTTGAAGTTAAGTCGTGTCGGAACTTGGAAAATCCTAAAAAAATTAGAAACAGAGAAATACATTTTAATAGAATCAGTTGGATCTGGAAAGACCAGCACATCCATCATTAAGATAAACTGGGATAATCTGTTGGTGGAGAAAGCTCTTGCTCTTTACCTGACAGAAGAATCAATCAAACAAAGAAGATGGAGAGTAAATTTTGCAGAATTAGAAAAAGAAGTAGATTTTCTTATTTTGTATGGGAGTATTTTAACTTCTCCTCAGCAGGCTAATGATATTGATGTTTTAGGAATAGCTAGGAAGAATAAATTTGTGAAAATTCAGAAGATACTGGACAAAATTCAGAAAACTGAAAGCAAGAAAATTCATTTAATAGATTTTACTGCTTCTGAATTTAGAAAAGAAATTCAAAATAACAATAAATCTTTTATAGATGCAATTAGAAAAGGAGTTATATTATTTGGACAGGAGGAATTCATCAAATTTATGAAAAATGGATAAAACAAAAGATTGCTTTTCAAGTGCTAGAAAGGCTGAGGAGAAAGGTAAAAAGCACAAGGGTTTGTTAATTGTAAAACCAGATGATAAAGAAGCAGAGCAATATATTGCTAAAGCTAAAACTAATCTAAGAACTTGTGAGTTGTTTAAGGAAAAGAGATTGGATTACAAGATTCCAGAAGAATGGTTTTACACGATGTATTATTGTGCTTTGGCAATTCTAACAAAATTTGGAATTGAAAGTAGAAGCCAAAAATGTACTGCATTATTTTTGAAAAATGTTAAGGATAAAGGTTTGATTAATTATGATGATGAATTTATTGATAGAATTACAGTTTATTCTGAAAAAGAAGAGAAAACTGATGTAGATCTAAGAGAAGAAGCAAGGTATGGAGCTTCTGTTCATAGTGAAGGGATTATAGAAAAATTCGGTTTTATGATGGATGTGTGTAAAAGATGTATTTCTCAGGCTGAAGAAATTGTTTACTCAGATAAAGAATTTAAAGTTCCGGAGGAATTGTTGAAATAAAAATGACAATTGTGCATCACCATTTATTGTACCAAGCAAAAGTTGGAAGAAATGATTTAGATAAAGATTCTGAGAAAGAATTAGAGAAATTTCTTTATGATTTACTTGAAGTTATTGATATGAAATGCTTAATTCCAGTTACGTTGAAATTCTCCCACCAGAAAGCATGGACTGGAATTGTAGGTGTAATTACATCTCATGTGGCATTTCATTTCTGGACTGTTGAAAAGTATGTACAATTAGATATTTATAGTTGTAAGAAATTTGATAGAAAGAAAGCGATAAAATTCTTGAATGAATTATGGAAAGCTGGTGATGTTAAAGCTTTGTTTATTGACCGTGAATTAGGAAAGAATTTTGAGATTGAAAAAATAGAATAATTAATGCCCCGCCCTGTTTAGAAATTATTATCAGTTTAAAGTTCTAGTTTTACATAAAAAGCGCAGAGTAAAATTTGAGTTCCAATAAATTCGACCAAAGGGAGTCTAAATATCCGAAGGATGGGGGGTTCCATTTAATTAGAAAGTAAAGTGTATTAAACAAAGAATTTTTATAACATCATACATTTATACTATTCTGCTTGAAAATGACAAAAGAATATTATCTTGGACTAAATGCTTATTCGCATGATAGCAGTGCCTGTATTGTGGATGAACAAGGAAACATTATTGCTGCAGTTGAAGAGGAACGTTTTAGACAAATAAAACATTATTCACTCTTTCCAGAAAATGCAATTAAATTCTGCTTGAAAGAAGCAAATATATCACCTGAAGATTTAAAAGGCATAGCAGTGGGTTGGGACACTAAGGAATTATTTTTTGATAGAATAATAAAAGAATATATGTTTCAATATCGCCCTCCATTTTATGTATTTGTAAAAACTATTAAAAAATTATGGAGATTAAGAAAAATTGCCACGGTTTTTGAAGAGAAGATTGGAAAACTTCATACTGACCTAAAAATAAAATTCTTTCCTCACCACAAAGCGCATGCAGCGTCAGCATTTTATGCTTCAGGTTTTAATGATGCTGCTTTTTTGACAATTGATGCCCGAGGTGAATATCACAGTAGTTTGTGGGGTCAGATTGATTATGACAATGGCATACAAGTAAAAGGATCAATATATCATCCTAATTCATTAGGTTGTATTTGGGGAGCAATTAGTGAATACTGTGGGTTCGTTCCTGGATGGCAAAGGGCAGGTGTCACAATGGGTTTTGCTGCATTAGGAAAACCAAAATATATGGATGAATTCAAAAAAACCATTAAATTTTTTCCTGAAAAAGATAAGAATTGGCTCAGCATTGATAAAAGCTATTTTAAAATAGCTGATTGTAAAGGTCAGGTTAATAGCAAATTTGAGAAACTAATTGGTGCTAAATCTGCTAAGCCGGGAAAATATTTGCAAGTTCATTGTGACGTAGCTGCCACCTGGCAAGAATATACGCAAGATATCATTTTGGGTAAACTTAACAATATTTACAAAAAGACGAAAAAGACCCAATTAGTTATGGCTGGTGGTGTTTGTTTAAATTCTGTAACTAATGGATTCATATTAGAGAAAACTCCATTTAAAGAATTTTTTATACAACCAGCATCACATGACGCCGGTGTAGCTATTGGAGCTGCATATTTATTGCAACAAGAATTTAATAAAGGTGTTAAGCCAAAGCCAATGATAAATACGTCTCTTGGTCCAGAATACTCGTCGGTAGAAATTGAGACCATTTTGAAAAAGTATGTAAATAAACTGATTTTTTCTAAAGAAAAAACAATTCATAAAGAGGTTGCTCAATTGTTACACAAAGGAGAGGTTGTTATGTGGTTTCAGGGAAAATTGGAATTTGGACCACGTGCACTAGGATCACGAAGTATTCTTGCTACAGCCATTAATAAGGACATGCAAAACAAATTAAATCATATTAAAAAAAGAGAATCGTTCCGACCATTTGCAATTACCATTCTTGAAGACGAAGCTAAGAAATGGCTAGTAAGAGGAACAAAATCTCCCTACATGTTATTGGTTGATGCAATAAAACCTAAATTCAAAAGTCAAGTTCCAACTGCTCAACATGTTGATGGAAGTGTTCGTGTTCAAACTGTTAATGAAAAAGATAATGGGATTTATTATTCTTTGTTGAGGGAGTATTCTAAGATAAGTGGTATTCCGCTTTTCATAAACACTTCATTTAATATAAAGGGTCAACCAATAGTTAATGGTCCTAAGCAAGCTGTAGAAGCATTTCTTGAATCAAAAGAGGTTAAATATTTAGCAATAGGTGAATATTTAGTTATGAAAAAATGAGATCAATAATTTTTGATTTTGATGGAGTAATTGTTGGTAATCGTGAAGAAAATTATCAGTGTCAGAGAAAGAAATACCAAGGACTAACTCCAGAAATTCATTTAGATTTTTTTGATGGAAATGTACATGATGTGCGAGCAAAATTGCTGGATTCTGGAGTTATTAAAGAAAAATCAACAAAACACATACATACAATACTTAATGAAGACATATTAGAAAAAGTACCTCTAAAAAGAGAAATTATTAAAATTCTGAAAAAGTTAAAGAAAGATGGTTACTCATTACATATAATCTCTTCTAATAATGAAGACAATATTGAAGGATTTTTACAAAAACATAATTGCTTAGAATTGTTTGATGAAATCCTAGGGTTTAAAGTGCATAGTAAAAAAGTAGATAAATTTAAACTCTTATTTAAGAAGTACAATCTTAATAATAAATCTTGTCTCTTTGTAACTGATACTTTGGGAGATATTCTGGAAGCAAACCAATTAGGAATACGAACCATTGCTGTTGATTTTGGAATTCATCCCAAGGAGAGACTTGCAAAAGGAAAACCATTTAGGATGATTTCTAGTTTTACTGAGATCTATGATGTTATTAAAAGTATCTAATATTCTCTTTCTTGTAGAGAAAGGCTAAATGTCCGAAGGACTGGAACCCCCCTATTTTTTTAGAACTCAAATTTTATTGGACTTAACGATGTTATACTCTCGGGACTTTACGTCCCGATGCGTAGCGTTAGCGTAGCAAGTTTTGGTTTTAGACCAGCTCACTTCCCACTAAATTTAAATAGACTTAAAGTTTCCCTAATTGTATGGTTAAGAAAGATTTTTCATATTACTGGGATGATCTAGCTGATGATAGAGGAGCTAGAAGAAGATATGAAAAAGTAATGAAGTTTATCAAGAAATATAATCCTAAATCAAAATCCGTTTTAGAACTCGGTGTTGGAAATGGTAATGTTCTTAAGCATTTTTCTAAAAGATTTGATATTCATGGATTAGATATTGATAAAAAATCTCTTGAACTTTCAAAGAAAAAAATCCCACATGGAAATTTATTTGTTGCAAGTATGCATAATTTTAAAGTAAAGAAAAAATTTGATATTATTTTCTCAGTTTATGATTCTTTAAATTTTTTAACAAATTTTGATCAATGGAAAAAGACATTTTCTAATGTTGATAAACATCTTGAGGAAAAGGGATTATTTATTTTTGATTTTTATTCTCCTAAAATGTTAGAAAAAGCAAAAAAGTGGGATTTTTTTACTAAAGAAAAATTTGGATTCATGTTAGATAAAGGAGTAGTTAAGGGAAATAGACTTACTTGGCATTTTAAGATTTTTGAAAAAAAGAAAGGTAAGAACTATGAACTTAATGAATATAATTTTCATGAATGGATTTTTCCTGTAAGTAGAGTAGAGAAAGAGATTAAGAAAAACTTTAGAGTTCTACATAAATTAGATGGGGAAACTTTAAGCCGACCTACAAAAGATACTTATCGGTTGTTGTATGTATGTAGGAAGACTTCTTGAGCTGGTCGTTAATAAACCAAAATTGAGTATAATTCCTGTTAGTTTCTTTTCCCATACGAAGTGTGGGAAAATTTCGTCCGAAA
>CAYOOY010000014.1:0-23605 GCA_964405725.1 uncultured Methanosarcinales archaeon
TACTAATACAAATACTAACACCCAAAATCAAACCGGGGGAGGAAAAGGTCCAAGTAGGCCACCACCACCGAATGGGAGAAAAGATGGATGTATTCCTGCGTTCACTTTGAAACCAGCAAACACAAAGGGGTATAGGGTTGGTGAAACAATTGAAGTTAATAGAACAACAGGAAAAGAGATCGCAATTAAGCTAAGAGTATATGTGGCATGTTATAATCCACCTTTAAAGGTAGTATGGGAGAGGCGTAATGGACGTGGTCCTTGGACTATTATTGAAGAGAATGATATTGATTCAATGGGAAAAAGTAAAACAATTACTAAGGTGGTAACGCTTCCTGGAAGAGCTAAATCATACGATGTACGCGCCATGTTATACAATTCAAAAGGAGATAGTATTAATAAACAGGAAGTGCATTTTGCTATTGTTTAACCCCCAACATTTATATACATTAATTCTTTTTTTAGTCATATGAAAAGAGGTTTGTTTGTAGTTGTACTCCTTTTGCTCTCATTCTCAGTATTTGCAAATGTAAGTACACCTTCAACTCTTGTAAATGATATAAGTAATTTTTTTAGTGGGTTATTTAGCGGTGATGCTAATATTGAAGATGCGTATTTTATTTCGTTTGTATTATACTTTATTTTATTCCTTGCAATTTATACAGAAGGACTGATGCGTGTTAACATATTTGGGAAAAGAAATAAATTATCAAAACAAGGAAAAGTCTTTGCCATGGCAGCTGCCGCGCTTTCAACTGTGGCATTATATATTGTTGATGTTTCAAGCGGCGTTTCAACTGCTGAAAAAATTGAAAAGTTAATGGCTGCATTTGGTATTTGGGGAGCAATAGCACTTGCTGCAATATTATCTTTTATCACATATCGTTTTATTCGTGATTCTGAATTAGTTGAGGATGATAATATTCTTATCGCTATGGCTTTTGCAGGTGCAATTGCTGTAACCTTAGTTGGTTTATTACTAGGATTAGACAATTTAACTGGATGGGGATTTTTAGCAATCTTAGTTGTTTTACTTATTGGTATGGCAATGCATTATTCTGCTAAATCACCTGATGAAGTTGCTAGCAGACGTGCAGCACGTGAAGCTGACATTACTGAAGCAGAAGATGATTATAGGGGCCGACGAGACGGTAGACGTCGTAGACACCATGTTTCACATCCTCTTTCTGCTCTTGTAGAGGCTTTGAATGCATCTGAAGAGTTGGATCATCAATTGCAACGTGGAAGGGCAGCTGGTCGTCGTGAAGATGCACATAGAAGATCTGAACATTATCATCATGAATTAAATGAGCACTTAAATCATGCGTGGCGATATTTACGTCGGTTACGAAGGCACGATCATGCTATGTTTGATCGTATGGCGGCCGAGTGTCAACATGCGTATCGGCTTGCAGAAGACATTCGAATTCCACGACATGATGGTGATGATTGGGATGATAGAACTCGTGAGATCCACGAAGATATTTATGGCGATCACGGCATTCGTGCAATAATTGGTCATTTAATTCAACAGTTGCAACGATATAGAGATCATGGTGAAGTTGAAGAAGGTGGACTTGGTCGTCGGGAACGTCGTGGAGGTGGTGCTGAGGCTGCAGCTGAGGAGGCTGCTGAAGAAGCTCGTGAGGAAGCTGAAGAGGCTGCTGAAGAAGCTCGTGAGGAAGCTGAAGAGGCTGCTAGAGAGGAAGCTGGTGGGGAAGAGGGCCCCGAAGATCGTCGAGTAAATGCTGCTAGGCTTAGAAGAATACGTAGACCTAGAAGACGTTAAGCTGCTTCTCTTGTAAATTCATAAATCCTAACTTCTTTGATACTTTTATCTGTGTTATATTCAGTTACAAAAAAGTGATTTTTTCCTGGGTTCATCTGTCGTAATTCAGTTGCGTCAACATATTCAACTACAACATCTTCACCATTTATATTTTCAATTTCAATGTCATCATTTGATGCGTCTACCTCTTGTGCCATTAATTCTGCTAGGCGAGAATTACCTATTTGACCATCATCAAAATGACCGCCCATGATGGCAATTGCATTAGCTGAATATTTTAATGTTGTATCACCTGAAATTTCACCATAAACGTCGCGTACTTTGTGACAATCAGGTAATTTGTGCGTTAAATATATGTCTGCATTCACTATTTCTCCTAGACGCTCTGCTTCCCGTGCATGATATGTATTGATTCTATCTTGATTCTTTTTTGCATGATGTAAATTCTGAGCTGTTTTCAAACCATACCCTTGTGGGTCCTCCTTTTCAAGTGCTTTTGCTATTCTCTCATCGAGATCCCTAGTAGATTTTCCTGAATCAAGATTAATTGTATGGTCTTGAATGGTAATGCCAATAGCTGGAAACATATTTGTAATAGGAGGAACTTCCCATGTGTTTGGGTCACCTTGCACAATAAATGTAGTTCCTGTTTTTCCTGTAAGTTCATATTTTGGTAATTTATCTACAAATGTTACATTTGTTAATTTGTCGTATGCGTGAATGGTATCGTGATTTCCTACAACACCAAGAACCTTTGCATGCTTTGCAATTTCTCCAATTACAGCATCAATCGTTTCATACTGTGTTTCTACTGTTTTTAGAATATCTGGTTTTATCTTATCAAGTCCTTTCATACTTGTTTCTTGTACAACTTTGTTTGCTACTTGCTGAACCTGTTGTTGTATTTGTTGTATTTGTTGCATGTCCATATGAGAAATTTGATCTACTCTAACATTGCTTTCACCATACTTTTGTACAATTCCTTGAATTGCTTCATTCGCCTTTTGCTGAAATTCTTTGAATTCTGAGTGATTTTCTAGGGTTCCATACAATAACTGTACTATTGAAGAACCTGCTGAACTATACCCTGCTTCGTTGTGAGGGGCCATATCAATAAAATCACCTGTTAGTGTAACCGCATCAACGTCGTTTTGTTCGACAAATTTTGCAATAACCTCTAGTTTATCGGGTCGATCTTCGATGTCCGTTGCATGCAATGTAGTTAATTCGGCCATTTTTATATTAAGTTATTTTTTGCTCCTTGGTATATGATTGTCGCTTTATTCTCTCTTAAAGCTTTTTGTAATCGTACTAGGCTGTATGCTACATTTTCAAGCTTTCCATCTTTAGGCCCTAGTAAGTGAATTGGAAGTCCAATTCCTGGTTCTGAAAAGCTTCCACGAACTAAGAACTGAGTTGCTAAAGCAGGTGAGTAAAAAACACCAGGCATGCCTTTTTTTCTTAGTGCCATATCTTCTTCAATCAATGTAGCTTTTTTTGGATCGGTTATTTTTAATTGTTCAATAACTTCATAACCTAACGCTGCTCTAAAAATATTATATACATTAGCGCTTTGATTGTCAAATAGTTGATTTGGTGAACTGTATGCTGAATCTTTTCCATTAAGGACTAATATATCAATATCATTTGGCAATCTATCAAGTTCTTGATTAGCAGTGCTTCCTACTAATGCTACTAACGTGTATGGTCCTGCAACAGCTTTTGAAAGTAAATCAATATTTGTTTTATCTGTATCAGTTATTTTTGTGATATCTGATAAATCAGATCTAACTCGCGGGGCTGGAGATTTTTCTGCATCTAATTCTATATCAACACTTGTTGTATAATATAAATCAGATTTTCCTTCGTCATCGGTTGTGTGTTTTGTATGAAGAGAAATTGTGACTCCTGGATTAGAAAATAGCTTATGGAGTTCTGAAAATCTATTTTTAATTCTGTCTTCTTGCCTAAGCCCTAATGACTCCGGTAACCCTAATGCGACTGCTGTTACGCCACCTGCTGTTGCCCCTAATGTTCCTGTTAATAGTTGTCGTCTTGATATCATTTTTTTACCTTGTTTGAGTTATATTTTTGTTATAACACTACTACTATATAAATATTTCGCCAAATTAGTCACCCATTAGTGACACACAACACAAAATGACGGAAATCTGCCTATTTGTGCTTAAAATCGGTTAAAATTCACTCTACTTCGATCTTTTGGCCCAAACTTTGACCCGGTAGGCCCTTTTCGGCAAAAATGGCTCTAACGTTGCCATTTCGTCCATGAAGAGCAGAAATTGTACCTGAAATTTTAGTCCCAGAAGGGGATGTCCAGGTAACTTTTTTGCCAATGTATTTCTCGGCTTCTTGCGCTGTATCAGCAATCTTAAGAATCATCTGTTTAGTGTTTTGATGATGACGTCCTTGTCTAAAGTGCATTACTGTTGCTTGCATAACCTGTTACCTTAGTGTCTGGTTTATAAATTTTGTGGGTAAAATGGGTTTCATTCTAATTTTGTTTTTGCAAACATACTACATAACTTACCAACAATTATCCTATATCGTGTAACATATCCTGTTGGAGTAGGATTAATTAATTCATTTTGATCACCTAAAAAATGACTTCCCGTAATAGAAAATTGAGTGTCTCTTTTCCTGAATCCTCTATATTTTTTTTCAAGTCTCCACCAGATTGAGCCCAATAAACAAGATTGTTTATTCTTCTGTTATCTCTTGGAGTAATGTTCATCCCCATTCGTTCATGTTCGGGAAATGCGTGGTATACTCGATTTAGCACTAGTTGTGCATTTTCCTTTCCTAACATAGGATATATTACCATCATTGGTAACACTTGATCCCCATGCTGCGTATTAGAATCTAACTTTACTTTAAATCCCGCAGTTGCTTCATTTAGTTCTTCATCATCTCTTAGGTGTTCACATAAACGTCTTGTAACTCCCGATACATATTCTGATTTTGGCATTAAATGAATTTTATATTCTAAAGAAAGTACATCTCGCGCTTTTTCTCGAAGATCTTTATTTTTTCCATGAATAAATGTTTCTTCATATCCATAATATACATCTCCTCCTGGGTCTGTAATTCCGCCTAAACATTTTCCATGCTGGGTTATATTAGGGTTAGATATCATTCTTCCTTTAAACCCAGGATATATAACGTGTCCGTATAATCCAAGTGGCATTACTAGTACCATTTCTCCTGGCCATGTTTCTTTTACAATTAATTCAAGCTGTTTACGTTGATCTTTTTCTTTGCTCATGTTTTTTTTCCTTATATCCCCTTTATAATTGTTGAGTATCTAAATCCTTAATAATACAATCTCTTCAATTCTTTCATGATTAAAGGGCAAGTGGTAGCAGGTGATTTCTCTAAGATCATTATGCGTATTAAGAATGACTCCACAATCGAAATAGGTGAACTTCTCATAATAGAACAAAATGATCAAAAATATCTCTTACAAGTATTTGATTTAGTATATGGCTCACAAATTAGTCAGCAAAATCTTGAGATGGTAGCGGGTATGAATTTAGAAGAAGGTAATTTCTCTTTACTTGATGCAACTCTGCGAAATTATCAATTGGCATTTTGTAAGCCAATTTTAACAATATCAGACACAAGTAAAGTATGCAAAACGCTTCCTTCCTTTTTTGGAAAAGTAAGAGAAATTACTAAACAAGATTTACAATTTATTACAACACCTAGAGAACCTCTTTATATGGGCCATTTACGATCTGGAAGTAAAAAGATGGATTTTACTATTTCACTTCCTGGCAGAGATGTTCTTTCTCATCATGTTTTAATTCCAGCATCAACAGGTAAAGGAAAATCAAATTTAATGTCATGCTTATTATGGGATATTGTAGATAAAGACTATGCCGGTATGTTAGTATTAGATCCGCACGATGAATATTATGGCAGATCTGGATTAGGATTAAAAGATCATCCACAACATAGTAATGTTGCATATTACACACCGCGATCACCACCACCTGGCGCTAGGACATTGAAAATAAATCTTTCAAAATTAAAGCCAGAACACTTTATGGGTGCAATTATGCTTTCAGATCCTCAACGACAATGTTTACATGCATATTACAAACGATTCAAAGATATGTGGATTCAATCAATTTTGCAAGGAACAAGAATTGAAGGAATTCATTTTCATGAGGATACAATTTCAGTTGTACAGCGAAGGTTACTTACCCTTCTAAATTTAGATTTACAAGAGGGACAAATTTATTGTAATGGTATATTCGATACAACAGCTGGAGAGAATACAATTAATGAAATTTGCAGGGAACTTGAATTGGGAAAAATAGTCATTATTGATACTAGCTTTTTTTCAGGTGCGCTTGAAATAATGGTTGGAAGTATAATTACTTCAGAGATATTTACCAAATACAAATATTATAAGAGAATGGGAACACTTGATGAAAAACCAGTGATATCAGTTGTACTTGAAGAAGCTCCTCGTGTTCTGGGTAAAAAAGTTCTTGAGAGGGGTAGTAATATTTTTGAGACTATTGCAAGAGAAGGGAGAAAATTCAAAGTTGGTTTAATTGCAATTACACAAATTCCAAGTGAAATTCCAAAAAACATTTTGGCTAATATGAATACTAAAATTATTTTAGGAATTGAAATGAATAGTGAACGTCAAGCGGTCGTTGAATCCGCTGCGCAAGATCTTTCTCAAGATAATCGTAATATTGCCTCTTTAGATAAAGGAGAAGCGTTGATTACTTCAACATTCACTCGTTTTGCTGTTCCCATCAAGGTGCCCTTATTCTCCCAATTTGCCAAAAAAGTAGAAACGAATGTCGAACGAGACTTTGTTGGCTTTAGTTAAGTATATAAAACAATTCTACTTTCTTATACTGTGAAACATTCAGCAAAAATTACAATTATTTTGTTATTAACATTCTTAATAGCACAATTTGTTGGTATTGGTATCTTATACAATTATATTGATCCTGTAAAATCTTTAGAAACGGGTGAGACGGAATTCAAAAATTTACCAATTGGTGAGAGACCACCAATTGAAGAATCAACATCATATCTTCCAATAATTTTGGCAGTATTGTTAGGAACTGGCATTGTATTAATCTTAATTAAATTTAAGATGTTTATGATATGGAAAATATGGTTTTTACTTGCCGTGTTTATGACTCTTCTTGTCGCGTTTAACGCATTTGTGCCAGTAAAGATAGCCCTTGCTCTTGCTCTCATTTTTTCATTCTGGAAAATATTTAAACCTAATTTTTGGGTCCATACAGGAACAGAATTATTTGTGTATGGTGGGCTTGCAGCAATATTTGCACCTGTATTTAGTGTGTTGTCTGTAAGTATACTATTAGTGTTAATTTCAATATATGATGCGTATGCTGTATGGAAATCAAAACATATGATTACGCTTGCTAAAAGTCAAGCGAAAGCAAATGTCTTTGCTGGATTAATGATCCCTTATACGGAAAAAGGAATAGTGCATAAGAAATCTAAGAAACGTAGAAAGAAAAAAGGAGTCCAGAAAGTTATTGTAAAAACAGCTATTTTAGGTGGTGGAGATATTGGATTTCCTCTTTTATTTGCAGGCGCCATCTTAAAAGATATGGGGCTTTGGCAGGCATTAATTATTCCCTTTTTTGCAGCAGCTGGTTTAGGTTACTTATTTTTGAAAAGTAAAGAGAAGAAATTCTACCCAGCCATGCCATTTATTAGCGTTGGCTGTTTTGTGGGATTAGGTGTTATTTGGTTAATTGGGCTGATTTAGAAATCTAATAATATCCTTTGACAGGACTTTTAGGAGTGCCAAATCCTTCTGGGCTCACTACGAGTCCATCACGTGCAGCAATTGTCTGTATGCCGGTCGAGCGTTGTATTTCACGCGCTTGTACAATTGGATCTGCTTTGAGCATTTGCATCCCAAAGTGTGTCAGAACAGCTAATTTTGGTTTAACATGATTGATTATGTGTATTGCATCACTTACAGTAAGATTCTTTCCAACTGCATTCTCCACATAGGGGACATTTAGAACCAATAAATCTGTTCCAATAAGTCCCTCTAATAATTCAGCACATAAAGCTGTATCACCTGTATAACTTAGTACTAGACGTGGGCAGTAGAATTTAAAGCCAATTGCGGTTTCGTCATCATGATCTACTGGAAGTGCATGAATTTCAACTGATTCAATTCCTACTTTATGCTCTTTTTCCATTGGAATTATTTTTTCCACAAGGTTTTGATGATGTCTAGTAACGATTGGATGGCTTTTATCCTGTGAATGCAAGACTGATTTTGATGCTAGAAGAATTCCTCTATGTTCAATTCCTGAGTGGGTCATAGCATCAATGAGGACATTAAGATCATTACAGTGATTAATATGGTTGTGTGAAACTAATATTGCTGATGTATGATGCACGTTAATACCTGTTTCACGTGCTCGCACTAAAGATCCTGGACCTGGATCAAGATGGAATTGTAACTCTCCAACTTGAATTATTATACCTCCTGAAGCTCGAATCTGTTTGCTAACTACTCCTGAACTGCCAGCTGTACCCAAGAATGTAACGCGTGTCATGACACATATTTTCAAGGATCTAGCTTAATAAAGATTATTGTGGTCCGAAATTCAGTTTTGTATGTAAATTTTATAAATGAACCCACTGACCCACATGTAATGAGAAAAAGTAACTATTTAGTGTGGCTGCGGCTTATTTCTTTTGCACTCATTCTATACTTGATTTGGAAAAATACATCATTTACCATCATAGTTGCAGGTATTATCTTTATTATAGAGGTAATAACAGAAGTATTCGAGTTAGTAAAAGTGAGGCGTGGTAGAGTTGGCTCATTTCTCACACCATTTACACATAGAATATTCGTATTGGGTATATTGTTGCTTTATTATTTTCGCGGTGAGTTTCATATTGTAATTCTATTATTATATGTTCTAAGAGATGCTATTGTTAGCTATGTTAGATGGATCGCTGCAAGAGACGATGCTGTTCTTCGTTCAGATTATTATGCAAAAGTGCTTAATTATTGTCAATTAGGAATTATTGCAAGTTTACTTTTCAAAAGTATCATGCCTCATATTGCCGCTAAACTTACCATTATTTTTGTACTTTTCTCAGTTATTATGGTAGTACTAAGTATTGTTCATAATTCAGCGGTATATCTTACAACTGTTAGTAGGCGTAGAAAAATTGGAAGAGAGTTAGAACACGAAGATATTATAATATTAGCCAATAAGCGTGCACGTGGGTTTATGGATAGATATAGAAGGCGACTTCTTAAAAGATTTGCGAGAAGAAGAAAAGCGAAAATAGTATATTTACGTCGTAATAATTTGTTTAAAGATATTGAGGATAAAATTGTTGGTAAAAAGCATATTGTCATTGCTGGAGGAGATGGAACATTTGAAGGTGCTCTTAATCATCCACACCTTAAGAAAAAAGTTCTTGGTTTTTTTCCTCTTGGCGCGGGAAATGCTTTTTATTCCTATTTTTACAAGGGTAAGCGATTTGAATATTTACGATCAAGGTTTCCATTTCGTGAAACCAAAATAGATGTGTTAGAACTAACAATGAATGGTACATCGTGTGAAACACTTTTTATGAGTTTGGGTGTTGATGCAGACGTAATGCGACTAAGTCATCGTGGTCGAACTAAGAATGGTTTACAAGATTATGTGGTTGCAAGTCTCAAAGCACTATTTACCGTTCCAGGAGGATATGATCTTTTTCTTACTGTTGATGGAAAAAAAATGGACTTTGAAAATTCACAAGCGATTACATTTGGTAAAGTACCTTATTTTGGGTATGGTGTTCGCTCATTACTTGGCCGGATGGAACTTGATGATGGGATAATGCTTGGTCTTGGTTGTACCAACACACATAATCTACTTCTCAATAAACCAGTTCGTGTATGGGGGTTACTTTTACAAATGATGGGATTGCATAGAGCTCCTCTACATGCTATTCGTGGGAAAAAAATTCAAGTTACTAGCGAGATACCATTTCCAGTTCAGGCAGGTGGTGAGTTCTTGGGGTACACACAGAAATTGAATGTACGTGTTAAAAGATTGCAGAAAATTCTATTGGTGTGATAAGTTTTTTAAATGGATGAGCATTTAGCATTCTTATATTGGCGGCCGTCGTATAACGGTTAGTATTCAGGTCTGTGGAACCTGAGGAGGGGGTTCGATTCTCCCCGGCCGCCCTTTTTTTTTCAACTTTTTTCTATATGTGTCTAAATGAGTAATTATGTGCCATTAGTCTTATTAATCATTTGACTTCATTTATGTGTATGTTAGTATTAAACATAGTTTCTGTACCTGTTTATCATCATTTTTAGAGCTTTAGCTCCCGCATTTTTTGCTTTTGAATTTGTAAGATAAAGTGCTATCATAAAATTCTACATACAAAACTACAATACTTAGCCGTCTGGGCTTAAAACAGGGAAATAACAAACATGGAACCAACAAATATATTAGAACAAAATAACACACCTACCCTTACTAGCTATAGTGAAACTAGCCAGGGTCTTCATTGTTCGTCCAACATATCTAATAACTAAAGATATTATTCCAACTCTTGAGAGAAAAATAGGAATCAAACTTGACTCTCAAACTAAACAAGAAATAATTCTTCTTGAGAATGAATTTTTGTCCGAGTTTTGTAAATTCATTCCAAACGATGTTGAGTTCATCCAGAGTTACGCACTTGAAGTATCAACTCAGTTAGTCGAAATTATATCTGGAAATTCAAATCCAACACTTAGTTTAGATAGAGTTTATATGCCGATAAGTACGTATAGTTTTGAAATTACAAGATTAACAGACCCAATAACAGGGAAAATTACATTTGGATCACGACCGGGATATCCTTCTTTGCAAGACCAACTATGTGTAATTGATAGAAGTAAGAAAATAACAGTTGCAGATGTTGGAGCATTTGAAGGTGATACATTAATTGATACATGCACACTTCTTGAAAATAATGGGGTTAATGTTGAAAATATTTTACTTGGATATTCTGGTGAAAGTGGAATACAAAAACTTGAAACAAGATGGCCTGTTCAATGTCTTAACACATACGTCTTCTATGACTGGATTGAAATGCGTGATTTACTTGGAATAGATGGGCGTAGAATTGCGGGAAAATCTGGTTTTGTGCCTTACTATGAGAATTTAAATGGATGGGCCTCTATTTCGTCAGAAGTTTCAGATGTCGCATCTGATGTTTGTCGTGCATTTTCAGATAGGTTGTATAATTTGTTATCCTCAGAAGGATATGATACAGGTAAAATCCCTGAGAAATTAAAATTGGAGGAATTAAAATGAAAACAATACTTTTTGATGTAGATGGAACCCTTTATCCATTTAAAGATGGATATCTAAACTCTAGACTTGCAAGTGAAGTTAATGAAAGAGCATTCAGTTTTGTCAAAAAATTTTTAGATTGCAGTTACGAGGAAGCAAAAAAAATAATGTTAGATATCTCGGTCATAGAAGGAGAAAACATTAGTATTGCATTAAAGAATAGATATGGCATCTCTAAAGAGACATATTTTAATAACGTTTGGGATATTGATCCTGTGCGAGTTATTGATAATAAAGTAGATTTAACTTCTATTTTCAAATATTTATCTTTGAAATATCAATTAATTGCGGTCTCTGATGCGCCATATGTATGGGTTACAAAAGCCCTTTCATATTTGGGTATTAAAGATCTTTTTTTTGCAATTGAAACTGGTGAGAATGATCAAAGTAAGAAATCTAAAACATTATTTTCATCTGTAATTGAAAAATATGGATTAGATCCAACATTAACAATAAGTATTGGGGACCAAGAAGAAACAGATATTATTCCAGCAAAAGAATTAGGCATGAAAACTGTTTGTATTGGTGAATCTAACTTTGCAGATGTATCTGTAAATTCTATCTCTAACATATGTGATGGAATTAGTCAACTTCAAAATAGACAAATTCAAATTGGTGTGATGGGATCAGCAGCAGATCTTAATTATGGAAAAGAAGTAGAACAAAAAGCTAAAGAAATGGGAACATTTATTGCGCAAAATAACGCATTGTTAGTATTTGGAGCAGAACAAGATTCCGATTCTCTAAGTACTGTTGCAGCACGTGCAGCAAGACTTTTTGGAGGAACAACTCTTGGTGTTACATATAATACATCTAAAGACATTTTTGATCCTACTTCCGCAAGTATACTTATTGCGTGTGGTTTAGCAAGAGGTGGAGGTAGAGAATTTGTCTTGATTGGAAGTTGTGATGTTATTATTGCAATAGGAGGGGGTTCAGGTACATTAACAGAGATTGCGCAAGCATATCAACTAAATATTCCCGTAGTGGTTCTTGCAAATACGGGAGGTTGGTCAGAGAAACTTGCGAATACATATTTAGACGCACGTGAGCGTTTTAAAATAATCTCAGCAAATTCACCAGAACAAGCAGTACAATTAGCGATAGAACTTGCTCGCGCAAACTTTAATAAACAACGAAATATACAAGGTGATCAACAATGAAATTTGCAACATCAAGAGGAGTTCGTGATATCTCACCTGAAGAAAAGATTCTTCAGAATGAAGTGCTATCATTAATTACACGAACATTTGAAACATATGGGTTTGCACCACTTGAAACTCCAGTAATTGAGCGGTATGAAACTTTAGCAGCAAAATCTGGCGCTGGCGAAGAAAGTGATGTTCTCAAAGAGACATTTAAATTAACAGATCAAGGAAAACGAAAGTTAGGTCTTCGATTTGAATTTACAACATCACTTGCTAGATATATGGCAATGAATCCTACGATCAAATTACCATTTAAGCGATATGAAGTTGGACCTGTATTTCGTGATGGCCCAATTAAACTTGGCAGAGCTAGGCAATTTTGGCAAGCTGATGCCGATACAATCGGAAGTTCATCTATGATTGCTGAAGCTGAACAAATTGCACTGCTAGATTCTGTTTTTAGGAAATTGAATTTTTCATATGTAATTAAAGTTAATAATAGAAAGTTACTCAATGGCATATTAAAATCAGCCGGAATTGATAAAACAAAAGAAGCATTAATTGCTCTTGATAAATTAGATAAAATTGGTAAAGCTGGTGTTACTAAAGAACTTGAGCAAAATGGTTATGATACAAAACAAATCACTAAAGTTCTTAATCTTGTCACAAAAAAATATTCTTTAGCTACGCTTAAAACAAAAATTAACAATAAAGAAGGAGATCAGGGAGTACAAGATCTACAAGAATTATTCTCCTATCTTGATCAAATGAATGTTACTGTTGAATTTGCTATTACTTTAGCTCGAGGACAGGGATATTATACTGGAACTGTTATAGAAGCATATTTTAAAGATGGTCCAATTACTTCATCTATTGCCGGCGGTGGAAGATATGATGACATGGTTGGCGGGTATTTAGGTGGCGGAAGAGTTGTTCCTGCTGTTGGAGTTTCATTTGGATTAACTCCCATGATGGAATATTTAATTGATCGTGAAAAAGTAAAAGCAAAAACGCCAACACGCATATACATCATTCCTTTGGGTACAGAGAAAAAAGCACTTCAACTTCTTAGCAAATTGCGTAGTAAAAGTATTTCAAGTGACATTTCTTTAGGTAAAAAAGGAGTAAGTAAAAATTTGCAATATGCAAATGCTCTTAGTATCCCATATGTTGCACTACTTGGTGAAAACGAAGTTAAAAAGAACAAAATCCTACTTAGAAATATGCAAACAGGAGATGAACAACTAGTTAGTGTCACGCAGCTTATTGCAAAACTGAAATGAAAAAATCAACATTAAGAATTGTTGGATATGTGGGAGTTGGTGTAGTCATTGTTAATTTTCTACTTTTCATATTTACTATAATCTCTTGGCAGATCTTTTTGATTATCTTGGGCATCTCGTATGTTCTTGTAAAGTTTGGCATACCCCGACTGACGAGTAAATGAGGTATGAATGGTTGCGCGAATAAAATAACCGTTATTACTATCTTGCGCACCTATTAAATCAATATTCTGATATCCAGAACTAAGACCTACTCCAACCCCTATGTTTTGTATGAATGGAATTTGTGTGATATGAGAAAAAGGATACGTAGCTCGTAATTTTATGCCGGCGCGAACCAATGGCCTCAGTTCTAATTTAGTTGGAAGAGATTCACTTGTTCTGTCTGGCTTTAATGTTTTGAGATCAAACTGACCTCCTCCTGTAACTTCTAATAATCCATCAATATGTGCATAGGGTTTTTGATATTCAAATAATTCTCCACCAAATGCAAGCCAGAATTTATATCTATGGATTGTTTCTCGTCCTTCAACTCGAAGGCCAACAATTTCAAATTCATTATCCTTACGTTCTTTTTTTCCTTCTTCATCAAATCCAAGTTGAATCGAGAAGGTTTGATTACGAAATCCAGTTCCAAACCCCGAGTAATTAATATCATCTGATTTACTAACACCTTGCTCGACAAATAATTCCCAATGTGGAACATAAAACGTCTTAATCAGGTTCACTAATGTTTTATTTTCTTGTTTTAGCTCTCTAGCTATTTTCTGAAGTTTTTCACGTTCTTGTTTCTTTTTCTCATAATCTTCTTTAGCAACTATTTTGATCTCTGTTGGGGGAGGCAAAGCCGAAGCGTGAGTTGGTGCCAACGAAAGAACTAGCGCACAAATTGCTGATTTAATATTCATTAATAATTATATTAGAAATGAGTATTTATGTGTACTGACACAAATCACCAAGTGTCATCTTTATGTCTAGTGTATACAAGTGGGCCATCTTTTGTCACAATCATAGAATGCTCAAATTGTGCTACCATTCCTTTAGATACTTCAACAAGAGGCGGGTACGACCTAATGATGTTAGATTTTAATAATTCTCGTAATCCAAGTGCAGTTGGTCCTTTACCAATTGTTCGTGTTAACCAACGTGTTGTGAAAGGTAAACCATTAAGATTTTTAATTTGATCTAGTATTTTTCGTGCGTATGGAGATCGTGCTGTTGCATTTTTTTCAACCATAAAAATGGTAGATGTTCCTGCTTCTTTGATCAACCCTTCTCCTTTTGTAATAAATGGCTCAATTGCAACTTGCCATCCTTCTTCAAGTGCTGTATTATCATTGTTTTTATATGTTGGAATTGAAATGCCACCATGAACTTGAAATTGTCCTAATGTATGTCCACACAAATTACGAACGGTTGTACACCCTAATTTTTTTGCTTCATTCATTTGAGATTCACCAAGTTGTGTTAATGTAACTCCTGGCTTTATGAGTTTAATAGTCTCCCTTAACGCGTTTTGAGAAGCGGTAATAAGATCTGTATATAGTCCTTTATCTCCAACTTCTACAGTCATTGCATTATCAGCAATCCATCCTTCAATATGTACTCCAACATCTATTTTTATCAAATCACCTTCTTTACTTGTTGCAGTATCATCTTCTGCTGGACAATAATGAGCGGCAGTTTCATTTAAAGCCAATTGCGCCCATGCAACTTCGCCACCTAATTCTTTGATGCGCTCTTCGCAATAATCCATAACTTCAAGAAATGACGTGCCTTCTATTTTGAGTTTCGCTGCACCTTCTCTTCGTACTTGCGAAGCTATTGCTCCTGCTTTGATGAGTATTTGTTTTGTTTCTTCATCCATCTTGTAGAAATATGGGTTGTGACTTAAAAATCTTGTTATAATTCTTGATTGTTGATTTCAAAGCATTTTTAAGTATTACTTGCTTACCATGTGTATGCCTTCACGAAGTGAAACTTTTATGGCGAGTGTCTTTTTTGTACTTGGCTTTTCAATCGTTTTTTCGCTTGTTGGTGTACTCTTGCAAAGTGTGCTTGCTAATGTTGCAAGTTCAGTGCAATTATGGTTAGCGCGAATTGGAGGTACAGTGATAATAGTGTTTGGTTTTTATTTATTGGATCTCTTACGCATTCCTTTTCTTGAGCAAGAACATAAATTACGTGCGAAAAAATTTAACTCAGCTTATTTTACATCTTTTATTTTTGGAGCAGCATTTGCCGTTGGTTGGACGCCATGTGTAGGAGCGGTATTGGGATCTATTCTTACTTTAGCTGCAACGCAAGCAACATCAGCTTTTTTCTTAATGTTATCATATTCACTTGGGTTGGGAATTCCTTTTTTGCTTGTAGGTTTATTTACGGCAAAAGCGCAACATTTTATTCAAAAGTATAGCAAATTTTTGCAGTATGCAAAATATATTTTCGGATTCATTTTAGTATTACTTGGTATATTGGTGTTTACTAATCAACTAAATAGGGTTGCAAATTTAGAAATTGCGGTTAATATTTTGCAGGCAATTAATCCACAATTATCATTTGGAGATACACTTAATTTTGGCATTGCATTCTTAGCTGGTGTGGTTTCGTTTCTTAGTCCTTGTGTATTGCCATTAATTCCAGGATTTTTAGCTTATTTGGCTACAGTAAAAGGAGGCGAAAAAACAAAGTGAGCTCTACAAAAAATATTGTGCTAGTTTTGATGCTTATATTAGTAATTGGATCTATTTATTATTTGGAAATTCAAAAAGTGCAGATTGATGATGTTATTCAAGATTCAACAAGTGATTCTAAAGAAACATTAGGTGAAACTAAAGATGTCACAAATACCATTGTTGATACTACGAAAAATTCTGTCGACAGAGTTCAAGAAAAAATTCCGTTAATTTCGCCCGAGAAAAAAACAGAATCGAAAACTCCACGTCCAGGTCCAGATCTTAAAGGAATTACTGGATATATCAATGCGCAAGAAGGAATTGTGTTAGATGATTTTAAAGGAAAAGTAGTACTTATTGATTTTTGGACATATAGTTGTATTAATTGTATACGCACGCTTCCATTTCTTACTTCATGGGATGCAAAATATAAGGATAAAGGTTTAGTAATTATTGGTGTTCATACTCCTGAATTTGAATTTGAGAAAGTAACAGAAAATGTTGAGAAAGCAATGAAACGTCATGGTATTGAATATAAAGTGGTTCAAGATAATAATTATGCAACGTGGAAAGCCTTCAAGAATAGATTTTGGCCTCACAAGTTTTTATTAGATAAAGATGGCGTTATTCAATATGATCATATTGGTGAAGGTGGATACGAGAAAACTGAGAAAAAGATCCAAGAATTATTGGCAGATCTTGGCGCCGATGCAGGATTAGAATTGACTAAAGAAGAAATTAAACTTGGAAAGAAAATTACTCCTGAATTGTATGCTGGATTAACATTTTCTGTTCCCCGTAATCAATTGATTAATGATGGTATTAAAAAAGGGGAAGCTACATATTCATTACCTTCTTCTATTGCTAATGATCGACTATACATTGATGGGACTTGGGAGAGTACAGCAGATAATTTGATATTACGTTCGGATACAGGAAGTATAACTCTTTCTTTTTTGGCACGTGAAGTAAACATAGTTGCCGATGGTACGATTGAATCTGAAATTCTTATTGATGGCAAACTTCATTCAAGTGGTGATGATGTTATAGAAGGAAAAATGAAAGTGGATGAACCTCGTTTATACAATGTTTATAACGCTGAATATGGCAGACACACACTTACAATTAATGTAAGTGGGGATTTCTCATTTAATTCATTTACATTTGGGTAGAAATTATTTTATTTGATGTAAAATATTGTGTAATATACCTAGTGTATCAGATGTATTTGCAACAGAAATACAATCAACAATTTTTGATGCGGCATAATCATTACCGCCAGGATAAATCTTATCTCCTAAAAATAATATTTGATTCAGTTTAATATTATGAAATCCTGCAAATTCTCTAATTCCCCATTCTTTGTCGAGTCCTTTTTTAGTAATATCAACTGAGGTGGTTCCACCAATTTTAATGCTATATTTACTATCATCAATATGTTGTTTGAGAAATTGTGCCCATACTTGGCGAATGGATCCATCGGGATCATATTTCTTTTTTTGATCGTGCGGTGCATTACGACCAATAGCTGAAAGTGTTATTTGTGAAATTCTATCTTGGACCTGATCTTCTTTACTGGTAACAGGTACAATATTGTAATGTTCAATTAATGTATCTAATGCGAGAAGAATTTCTGCTTTTTCTTCTTCTGTTAAGGAGTGGTTATATTTACTAGTGCAATTTTCATTGTTAATATATTCATAATGTGTTCCAGTAGTGCCTAGTAAATGATGTTCTTGAGTAAGTTTTGTTGAAATCATTTTTTTCAGATCATCATTTTTTGTTCCACTAATGAATGCAAATTGAAATCCTTGGCGAATTAAGCTGTTTATGTGATGAGCCATATCATCTTCTATTAACTGGCAACTATGGCAAATTGTGTCATCAACATCTGCAATAATATATTTTTTTTCTGCAAAATTTATTTTTGGCTTGTAGGTTTGACATGTAAGATTGTATTTCTCAAGTGTATCTGTTGGGAACCATTGGCCTTGATGAATATGTGCTCCTACTTTTCCTTCTGCTACTATTTTTTCAAATAAATCTCGTTCGATTGATGATTTTCCAGTTGGCAGGCGAGTAAGAATTTGCGGATTAATAATGAAAAAACCCGCATTAATAAGATTTGAAGGTGCTTCTTCTCTTTGTGGTTTTTCAACAAAGGAGATAATTGTGTTATCGTGTAACTTGGCAACACCAAAGTGTTCAACATCTTCTCTTTTCGTAAGGGCCATTGTCATCAAATTATTGGAATGGCGATGATCATACATCATTTTTGAAACATTTGTATCCATTACATTATCTCCCCATACAAGAATAAATTCTGAATTGATATTTTCTGCTGCTTTTTTAACAGCGCCTCCAGTGCCAAGTGGCTCGTTTTCAACACAATAGGTGATATCTACCCCTAGTTGGCTTCCATTGCTGAAATATCTCTCTATTTGGTCTGCTTTATACCCTACTGAGAGAATAACCTTTTTGATACCATGATCTCGAAGATTTTCAATTGTATGTTGTAGAATTGGTTTTCCCAAGAGAGGAAGAAGGGGTTTTGGACAATTGTCTGTTAATGGGCGCAATCTTGTTCCAAGGCCACCTGCTAAGATTATTGCCGTATCAACACCACTTTTGAACATGTTAATGATAAATAAGCAAAACCTTTTTAAAGATTATAGAAAAATGAGTTACTGACGGCCATAGCGGCGAGGTTCACCCGTTCCCATCTCGAACACGGAAGTTAAGGGCGCCAACGTATCGGAGTGTACTGCATTACGCGGGAAATTCGGTAAGCTGTCACTTTTTTTTACTATTCTATTTTTTAGCTAATTTCCACATTTGATTGAAATAAACTCGATAACTGGCAGTAATGGCGTTATTTTTGATTCGTATCGCAGCAGGTGTTGGTGACATACTAAGAAGAATAGTTACATCTTTGTAGATATTAATCGTACTTGGAGTTCCAAAACTAAGATACTTAGCTTTTGTGTGGGGAAATAGCGCCATATCCTTGAGAGATTTTCGCCTCGCTTCACTAAATATTATTTTCAAAATAATTCCCTTTTTTGATCTTTGCCGATGGATTCTCTCAAAGAACCATTTTGTTCTTGTATTTGTCGATGGAACATCTCCACCTCCAACAACTAGAAACTTATCTCCTTTAGATAACGTTTTGATCATTTCTCTGAAGACGTTTTCAACACCTTTGTATCCTCTAAATAATTCTACGCTCGTATCTTCTACATGTTCTTTATACATACTATCTAATGTTGGTAGAATCTCTTTAACCTGCTCTTCTTTATCATCTAATTCTTTTTTCTTATCTTTAAGATAATCTAATATTCTGTGCGGTGAGACTGCTTTATAGTATGTTGTTTTAGATTCTTGATACGTGGTTGCAAGACCCTTATCAAGTAGTTTTTGTAATAATTCAGCAGTCTTAGAGCTTGCTACTTTAGCTTTTTTTGTTATTGGACCAACACTAGAATTACCTAATTCGATTAATGCAATATACACACGTACTTCCGAGTTAGTTAGTCCAATCTCTTCTAATACAGAATAATTCATTTTCAATGTAAATGTTCTATTTCTTATAAATCTGTTGATACCCCCTTTGTGGGGGCATTCAGTTTAACTACTTTTTGGTAGGTCTTTTATGATATGAGTTACATGAATGCTGAAACTGCCAAGTATGTTGCATACTTGAACAAAATAGAATCAGACAAACAAACCGGCGCAATAGATCGGTTATTGGAGGAATTAGAACATGACATATGAAATAGCAAGTGCAGAGTTAGAAGAAAAAGTGTGTGGTGTTAATGGCAGCAATGGGAGTACGTCAACAGAGATTACACCGTATCATCAAAGAGTAAGTGAACTAGAACAATCAATACAGAGCACCACATCTATGCTGGAGAATAAAGAGAGAATTACAGATGAAGACTTAGCAGATCTTGCATTTAATGTCGTTGATTCTTCGTATGAAAAAATGAGAAATTATTTTGTAGAGAAAATGTTCGAATATGGGAATACTTTGAAATCTAATTTTGACATTGCATACGAATCGTTGGGTTATGAAATTCAATTTTCTTCTCCGGGAAGATTTCGATACGATGATGATGCTAATGAAATTATACCGATGATTGAATTAGTCCACTACGTGGAAATTCACAAACATGGACCCGTTCGTATTGATACATACCCAGATGTTGTTTCTGTAGAAATTAAGGGAGAAGGAAATACTATTTGGAGAGATAAATTGGTAGAGGATCTTCCTAACTTTTGGAACGCATACATGCTTGGTTACACCAAAGAATGTATTAGAAGAGATTTTCACAGGGAGGCATTTAGTGCTATAGAAGTTCATGGCCTAGAAGATAATCAATCGTTAAAACAACAAATAGCTGGAAAAATATCTACGTCACCAAAAATGGCAGAATTGTTTCTACATAGGTACCTAATACGCCAGGAGGAAAAAAATGAAAATTAACGAATTAGAACAAGAAGTTCAAAAGTGGTCTGAGAAAGTTGAAAAATTAGAGACAGAATACTCAAACTTAAGTCAAAATAGTGAATACACAATTGTGAAAGAAAAACTGGGAGATTTGTATTCTACCCAAGAAGGAGTAATGAGAGAAAATATAGAAGATATAATTGACAAAGTAAGCCTAATGGAGGACGATGAAAGACTTGTAATTGGAAATTTTCTTTATCAGCAAAGATTACTAGGTTTTTGTAGTGGCGGTTTTGGTGGTTATAAGCGACCTACCGATTGTGGTGGCTGTCATCTAGGTGAAGAGAATGTTGAAAAATTAGGTCTTGAAAAATATGTGAAATTCTACGGAAACAGAGTTTACGGAATTCCTAATGAGGTTGTCAATAAGGCAAAGATAAGATTAAATGAGGAAAGTGAACTAGTTGAACAGAGTTTATCAGATGTTAAGTCGACCATTGATCAACTATATGGTGAAATTAAAGAAAAAAAGGAACTGATTGATATATTCAAGAAATTGGATAGTAATGGTGTAGACTATGAAAAAGTAGAAGCAGTAATGCCAGGTCTCAGCGAACAACTAGCATCTAAATATGGTGATTGGGGAGATATGAAAAGCTCTAGCCATGTTAAAGGCATTAACTTTGTTGAAACTGATAATTTTTATGTTGCAGCAGCAATGTGGGATGACCATACTTATTCAATGCGTGGTAATGGTGGAATCCAATGGAAGAATTGGACAACTCTTCATTATAGAGAGAAAGAAAGTGAAGGAGAAATCCGTCAATTAAGTTCACCAGCAGTAGTTACAAGACATAGGTTTAGTGCAGACTGTGATCGTAGTGATTTGTGGGATTTTATTAATAATGTTGGACTTGAAGCAGAAGGAAATACGGTTAAAGTTTCTTGGATGAGTGCTGATGGAGAAAAAAGGATGACGAGTGGATATAACTTGGAGGAATTAAATGGCAAATGAACAATATTCTAAAAAACTGGAACATATACATTTGAACCTAACTCCGAAAAATAATCTCTCATATTTTTTTCTTTATTTTTCTTTTTCATAAGTGTTTTAAAGACCATTTTTTTCTCTAAGACACATGCAATGCATCATTTTAGCAGCAGGATATGCTACACGATTACACCCACTTACATTGAATCAGCCAAAACCACTTCTTCCAATTGCAGGAACACCGATTATTGATTATTTAATTGATAAAATTGATGGATTAGTTGATGAAATATTTGTTGTAAGTAATAATCAATTCTATCCACATTTCTTTAGGTGGAGGCACACTCATCCACAGAAAAATATAACAATTGTAAATGACATGACAATGAGTAATGAGGATAGATTAGGATCAATTGGAGATATTCATTTTGTAATGCAACATTACAACATTCATGACGACGTTCTTATTTTGGGTGGAGATAATTTATTTAATACTAATTTAACAGATTTTATCTCTTTATTCAAAGAAAAAGGATCATCTATTATGCTGAATGATGTTAAAGATCTTAATTTGGCATCACTATATGGAATTGTTTCTTTAGATGGAAGTAAAATTACTCAATTTGTTGAAAAACCCAATCTGCCACAATCAACGTTGGCATCTACGTTAGTCTATGCTATTAAAAAAGAACACCTTCATCATATCCCGCGAGTTGTTGAATTAGGTAAAAGTGACCGGGCAGGAGATTTTATTGCGCACTTAGTTGATAATGAAGAAGTTCATGGGTATGTACTTGATGGAAACTGGTTTGACATAGGAAGTTTGGATCAACTAAACGCTGCTGAGAATTTTTTTACAAGTGGGAAGTTTTAGACCACTATTCTTCTTTTCCATAACTATTTTAAACCATCTTTTAGCTCAATTTTGTATGAACAAACACAATTCTAGAACCAATACTGCAATATCTATACTTGAAACATCAATTCAAGAAACTCTTACCGATCGACCAGGAATTAATGAAACTTTATTATTTCATCAAGTAATCCATAATGTTGGATCTGCAGCAGAACCAGTACATCTTGCGCATTATCGTCAAGCTCGTGATAATGTTGAGCCCCATATTGAATACAAAGATATGAGAGTACATCCAACACACCCTTTGTTGCATCCAGATGCTCAGGTTAGAACAGAGAAGAGGCTATATTGGAAATGAAAACTGTGTTGGTGACAGGTGGAGCTGGTTTTATTGGGAGCACATTGTGTGAAACATTATTAGAAAAAGATAATTACGTTCTTTGTTTAGATAATTTCTTGACATCTTCGGTAAAAAATATTGAACATATTCAATCTCATTCTCATCTTGAACTTATTAGACACGACATTACGCAACCATTATTTTTAGAATGTGATGAGATTTATAATTTGGCGTGTCCAGCTTCACCGATTCATTATCAAAAAAATCCAATTAAAACAATTAAATGTAACACTGTTGGGATCGTTAATTTATTAGGTTTAGCTAAACGTAATGGTGCAAGGGTTCTGCAAGCTTCAACTTCTGAAGTATATGGTGATCCACTTGAGCATCCACAAAAAGAAACGTATTGGGGCAATGTTAATCCAATTGGACCTCGTGCGTGTTATGATGAAGGAAAACGTATGGCGGAAGCGTTGTGTACCGCATATAATGAATACAATGGTGTTGATATTCGTTTAGTTCGTATTTTCAATACGTATGGGCCACGTATGGCTGTAAACGATGGGAGAGTAATTAGCAACTTTATTATTCAAGCATTACAAGATAAAGATATTACAATCTATGGTGATGGGTCTCAAACTCGTAGTTTTCAATATGTAACGGACCTTG
>CAYOOY010000015.1:0-10868 GCA_964405725.1 uncultured Methanosarcinales archaeon
GTTATAGAATCATGACTAAATTCTTGTAAATTTTTGTCATCAATACTAATTATTCCTTTTGAAGGATTGTATAATCCTAACAAAATTTTGACAAGTGTAGATTTACCACATCCTGATTTTCCAACTATACCTATTTTTTCTCCACGATTCAATTGTAAATTGAAGATATCAAGTACATTCTGATTTTTATATTTAAATGATATATTTTCAAAATTAATTGTCTTCCATTTTTTTGAAATGCGAGCCCCTTTTTGCACTACGACTTCTTGTCTAAAAATAGTCATAAATCTTCCAATACCTGATTTAGTTTCAATGAAAGATTTCATTTTATTTGTTAAATTATCTAAAGCCCATTTTAATTTGTCAAAATACGCAGCATACACAACAATTGAACCCACAGTAATTGTACCAGAAACTACATCCAACCCTAAGAAAAAAATAAAGCCCCCATATGCTGCTGCAGCAAAACTTTTGATTGTTTTAGATTTAGATTGGGAAACATCTCTTGTTTTTTTCCAGATCTTATAATACTGTTCCTCATATTGTTTTGTTTTGTTTTTGAATATGTTTTTTAGCCCCATTGATTTTACTGTAAGTAGATTGGATGTTGATTCATGAATTTTTCCACTAACTTTTTCCCTAATTTTGTTTAATCGATCTTGTTGATAACTTAATTTACGATTATAATAGACTTCGCCACTAAGATAAATAGCAGAAAAAAGGATGCTATATAATGCGTATCTCCAATCTAGAAATATGAATACTCCTAAAGATCCAATGAGACCAACTAGAATTGTAAGTCCTTCATTTGAAAAAGACCTGATACCTTCAAATATTTTTTCTCCACCTTCATTGATTTTATGGATTTTGCTTCCTGCATCTTCTTTTTCATGCCATGATAAACTTAAATGCATTAGTTTTGACATTGCTTTTACTCTTACTTCTTTTCGAATATCTGCTGCAATTGTCTGCATACGAATTTTTGTATAAAAACGAAATACAACTTGAAACGCTCCTAAAAAAGTGATTGCTCCGGCCCAAACATAAAAAAAATTCAGCGCATCTCCCACAGAATAGCTAGTGAAAAAATCTACTATTTGTCCAAGTCCGTATGCTATTGCAAAAGGAATAAGACCTGTGAGTGCTTTTAAAATTGTGAAAAAAAGAAACCTGGAACGCTTTCCGTGAAGTAAAGACCAATAGTCACTGATTACATCACGCCACCTATAGACCTTACCCATGAAATCAGATAAACGAAAATAGTTTATAAATATATATGTTGCAGAATACAAAAGAATATTAATTGTTTGAAAACATTATGATATATAAGTAAATTCTTGCAGAGTTATTTCTTTTTTACCAATTCAATTACAACTTCACTATGATTTGTTTGAGGGAAAAAATCAAACAGCGAAGCTGATTTAATTAGATAATTACTTAATCTAGGCAGTTCTTTAGCTAATTGTTTAAAATTGCAAGATACGTAGATTATTACTTCGGGTTTAATTTGATTCAGATAATGAACGGTTTTTGTATGCATTCCTGAACGAGGAGGATCTGTAATGACATAAAGTGGTGAGTTAAATTTCTTGCGAGAAAGATGCTTTGCATCGAGAACTTCTGTAGTTACACTTGTAACATTATTATCTTTAATATTTTTTGTAGCTAGATCGATTGCAGGAGCGTAACTCTCTATTATTTGAGTAGATTTGAATTTGTTTGAGTTAATAATACCAAATGTGCCAACACCCCCATATAAATCAAGTAAATATGATTGTTGCGTATTGTATGGTTTTAGAAGTGTTGAGACGTACGTGTGCATTTTTTGTGCAGCATCAATATTATTTTGAAAAAAACCCTGAATATTATACGAAAATTGATAATCAGAAAATGATTCAACTAGAATGTCTGATCCTTTGATTATTACGTAATCATTACCAATAGACATATCTGAGTTTGCTGGCACAAACGTTACGACAATATTGTTTGCAATAGAAGTTTTGGCATATTCTTTAATTAATTCCATTGCTTGAGGAATTTTAGTAGAATCTGCATTCAAAACAAATGAAATTGCAGATTGTGTACTTGTTGATCTGACAAGAGCGAAACGAAAAGTTCCTATCTGTTTTTGTAAGTGAAAATAATCCACATTTGAAAATGAAGCATTTATTTCTGATAACAATGCATTTATTTTTTCGTTTGAGATTGGACATTCTTTTATTGGCACAATGGTATGCCATTTTCCTTTTTCACGAAATCCAAGGCCGTGTGAAGAGAAAATAAAATCCATACGGGACCGATACCCATATTCAGAAGAAGGAATAATATCTATATCATCAAATTTGATGGCGTGCTTGAGATTATTTTTTTTGTTCTCAAGTTGCACTTCATAGGGAATGTGCTGCGTAGAGCAACCTCCACATTTACCAAAGTAAGGACATGTCATTTTTCATATGGTTTTTGAATGATATTTAAAATAGTAGCGGCTGTTTTTGGCCCAATGCCCTCAACTTCTTCAAGTTGACCTTTAGTAGCATTCATAACCGCACTCACTGATTTAAAATGTTGAAGTAATTTAGTAGATGTTCCAAGACCAATAGTTGGAAGAGAAGAGATGATATATTCTTGTACTCGCGTGTGCGATTGTGGTTTACTATCATGCAAAGCTAATGTGCGAGATGTATCTTGTTCACGTTTTGCCATTACCGCAAGCAAAGCTGCTGTATCTTTTGGGTTTTTTGTATGAAGAATAGGAATGTTAAATCCTAGTGCAATTGATGCAAGCATGCCACGAATTGCATTTGCGTGTACTTTTCGCACACTATACATATCTTCTTCACCTTCCACAATTACAACTGATTTACTGAAATGTTTTTTTAACTCACGCAGTTGATCTAATAAACGCCCATCAATAATAGATGCAATGAAATCGGGTACTTTTTTTAATTCAACAGCAGCGGTTCCTGAAAGTATGTAATCTCCGCAGGTAAGTTGAGATGTTTTTACAGATACGCCTAAATCTATAAGCTCTTTTACAACTTTGTTATCTTTTTCTCTATGATCGGCTAAAACAGTAACAGCTTGATCTTTAGATATATATTTTTGCAATGTTGGTTGTTTTTTTTCTTTAAGGAATGAAAATTCTGTTTTTAACTTATTCAGGTTTCGATACATTCGTTTTTCTTTATGATGTGCTGACCAGCGATATCCTTCATCGCGTGTTCCCTTTGTAAGTAATATTGTAACTTCTCCCTTTTCTAATCGGCCAGTTCTGCCGCGTCGCTGAATTGAACGAATAGCTGAAGGAACTGGCTCAAAAAATATTACTGAGTCTACTTTAGGGATATCAAGACCTTCTTCAGCAACTGAAGTTGCTATAAGAACCGAGAATCTATTCTCCCTAAAGTTTGTAAGAATTTCCTTTTGCTGTTTCTGAGAAAAACCTAACCCTTTCTTTTTTGCTTGACCTACAAAAATGTGATTAGTGATATTATTATTGTTTAGAAGCTCAACTACACATTCAGCAGAATCTCTAAATTGAGTAAAGACCATTATTTTGGCTTCCTTATTAGAGGTCAATGTCTCTTGAATTAAGTCAAGAAGTTGAGGTAACTTTGGATGAGAGATTCCTTTTTTGATAATTTCCTCTGTAAGATAGAGAGCAGATTTGAAATTTGGATCTATTACCAGATTTTGAACTGCTTTTGTTTTGCTTGTAAGGGATTGTTCTTGAATTCCTTTAAGATACGAATGTGTTTGTGTAATCCCTTGTGATTCAAGTAATTCTAATCCGTGATCTAATTTTAGCGCTTCGGCATATAATGAAACTGATCTGAGAATTTCATAATCACGAATTCCTGACGAGATTTGACGTTGCATTTCTCGTTGTGCTTTTAGTAATGAAGTTTTGTTAGCACTAATATCTGAGCAATATCCTAATCCCTGAGCTTCAATTAATTTGGCTTTACGCGACGATTTTAATGCAGTTTGTACTTGCTTAAATTCAGGAGGGAATTCTACATAAACCCAATTCTTATGCACTTTTTGTATGTAGGGTTTAACATCGGGATCTTGCTCGGTTCGTACTTCTACACGCTCAATATGAAGATTAGTACACACTTCAGAAATTTTTTCTAAGTCGGAGCCAGGCGAAGCAGTAAGTGCTAAAATGCGCGTATATTTTCCTTGTTTTTCATATTGATCAGCAATCCAAACGTACGCATATTCACCTGTAGCGTGATGAGCTTCATCAAAAATTAAACAAGATATTTCTTTAAGATTAATTCTATTATTGATTATATCGTTCTCTAAACCTTGGGGAGTTGAAATAATTATTTTTGCCGTCTGAAATAATGTTGCTCTTTTTTCAGGTTTTACTGATCCTGTGAATAAAACTACGTCATTTGAATCTATAGTAAGATGTTTCCGAAATGTATCTACATGTTGTTCACACAGAGGTTTAGTTGGTGCGAGTAACAATATTTTACTTCCATTGTATTGATGTAGCCTTTGGGCCGAGAGCATAAATGCAATGGCTGATTTGCCCATTCCTGTGGGCAATACAACTAATGTATGGTTATTTGCGGCAGTGCCTAAAATTGTTTGTTGGTATAGCCGTGGAGTGAAGTTATTAAGCATAGAATTTTGCTGGTAAGTCAGTTTAAATAAATTGTTGTATTTGTGTTTTTTACGATGCTGATTCAGTAGCGGAATGGTTTTGCACGTATTCTTCTAGGTTCTCAAGTTTTCGTAACTCTACTTGAAGAGCGTTTGCAAACTCAATTGCCTTTTCTATGTGTTTTTTAAGTTCATCTAGTAGTGCCCCTCGCCTAACTTTTCGATTTTCACCTTCAAGATCATTTAGCAATTTGCCAATTTCTCCGGCGTATCGTGAATCTTCAACATAAAGTACTTGATTGAATTTTCCCAACTCAAAAAGAATTCCTTGAATATATTTAGTATAATTGGGTGCATCGGCCACTAAATCATTTAGAAGTTTTAACACATTTTTCTCAACACGGTGTTGAAACCGATTTACTTTTGATTCACTTCGTGAGAGCATACGAAAATGTCCCTTAGCAACATTGATTATATGTTCATCGTATTTTTGTTTTTCTTGTTCAATATCTCCTTCAAATTGTTTTAGGTAACTATATTCTGAAGCCACCCAGTCGCGTTCTTTTGCTGCTGCCTTTTTGATTTTTTTTAGGTGATTTTTAACTTCTTTAGATTCTTTTGATTTGAAAGGCTCGCTTTTGGTATAGTTGTGAACTGGAATAATTACGAATTCTTCTTTGGTGTGTTCTTCGGAAAAGGAAATGGGAACCCCCGAATTTGCAATTCCTTCAATAACAAAACTTGAGCAAGGATTATTTGGATTTGTAGATCCGTGTCCACCCCTTCCTCCTTTAGATATTTCAAAATTCACTATATGCAAAAATTCTTGCTTACGAATAATTTCTTCAGCCTCTTTTTTGCCCTTTTCTTTGTGTAGTGCAACAATATCCTCATCAGTAGGGCTCTTATAGACTATCACTCCCTTTGGAAGTTTGCTAAAATCAATTCCTGCAACTGCCAAAGGAAATCGTTTTGGAAGTTGGGTTAAGTGTTCAATTAGATTTGGATCATATTCAAAACTGCACGTAAATCGTGCAGAATGATCTGAAACCTCTCTATCTTCAAAGAGAACGCGTAAATTTCCTTGTATTTGTGCAAGAACTTGAATTTTGAACTTATGGTCTTTTGGACAAGGGAGGGTAGAATCACGATATAATTCTTCTCCCGATCTTTGAGCAGGTATTCGACCATAGGTTGAAACATCATATATCACCCGCCCATGAATTGTTGCTCTGATTTTCTTTAGATTGGATGGATTCCAACCTCCAATGACTGCAGGGGCCCTTCTGAGTATTTTTTGTAATGTTTTTGCAGAGACCCAAATATACCCATTTTCTCCCCAGCTAGCTCCCCAACTATTGCGGATTTTAAATGCTTTTACTCCTCTCCCTTCAACGGGATAGTGACTATGATACCCAACAATAACCATTGCATGCCCACCGCCTAGAGTTGGATCTTCATTATGATAATATGATTCTGAAAAACCACTATGCCAATCTTTTGGAACATTCACGGCAATATTAAGAGGGTGGCCACTTCCCAACATGTGTACCCATTGATCAGGATCGGTTTGGTTTACCCAATGATATTCTAAAACTCTTTTTAGAATGGCATCTTCATCAGCGTTTGGAGGGGGAACTTCTCTCCAGCGATTGGAAGTGGTGTTATCTTCATAGGACCACATTTTTTCCCAACAAACACCCACATTTACCAAATTATTCATAGTCGTTCTTGTGTAGGAACCAACATCATGATCTATTGAACCATCCACTTGCCTATTTTTATAATACAAATAAAGAGGAGACATCCAATCCTTTGGATGACCAAATCCCCTATGTAATACATATTCTAACATTGCAGACCCTGCCATTGCAGTGCATGATCCAAGTGTTCCTTGACTTCGTATTCCTGTAAAGAAGGGAGATAAATCATAGTGGATTTCTTTATCATCTGGAATAACGGGCCCATCTGGAATATCAGGAGTCGGGGGAGTTGGATCATCAACTTCTCCGGGAGTTGGAACGGGAGGAGTAGGAGGATCTGTTGGGTTAGGTGGAGTTACAGTAGGAGGAACTACTGGTCCAGGAGGACGTGGTCCACCGGGGCCGCCGCCGCCACCACCACCAGGAGGGCGTGGAGTAGTGCCATCATCGTATCCAGGGCGCAACGGAGCAGGACTTGAAGAACTTGAGCCGCCAGTTAAAGAGCCAATCAATCCAATAAGTAATACAAGAAGTGCAATTAAAAATCCCCATCCAAGTAAATTTCCCAATCCAAGTAGAAATCCAACAAACATGCACGCAATAGCGGCAGTAATTGCCATAGGTCCTAATATTCCTTCATCGAAGACTTCTGAATCACGCACTGCACGATATGCAATAAATGCAATTATTGCAGCTAAAGCAAATGCACCCCAAATACCAAACGGCGCTAATAAATGTTCGAGACGATCTTTCATACTAACATGATCATCAATCATAAAAATAGCAAAAGTGGTTAATGAAGCTGCTGCAAATGCAAACGCAGATCCTGCTTTACTTACTTCTCGGCGTCTTCCAAATATTGGTAATCGAAATAGGCCTTCGTAATAAATAGCCATAAAAAGCATGAAATAAAGTAGTAATGAAGGCAAAAAGAGATCTTCAATACTAAGGCCTCCCGTAAATAGTGTTTTAAGCCAATCAACGAATCCGCTTGAAGCGCCACCTATAGTCAAAATTTCAGCCGAAACACTAAAAGATAAAAGTGCGGTAAAAAGTACTAATAGTAGAATGAAACCTTTTTTCATCTATACACCTATATGATAAAAAGAAGAATAGTATATAAAATTAGTGGGAAATCTGAATGAATTATTTCTTAGAAAGTTTTTGATACCAACCATATAAGATCATCAATATTGCAGTTATTCCATAGAACCACCAAACATAATGTAAAAAACCATCTTGCAAGTGTGATCCAATATTAATGGAATGAATCCATACTAAAATTACACCTATAGAACTTAAATGTTCAAAGAAAGGAACTAGTTTTTTTGCAAAGTTACATGATGAGAGACGCATGGCAAATTCATATAAGATGAAAATTGTAAATGCAATCATTGCAAGTGTCAAAAATATTGCTTGTTCTGGCTCCACTAAAGAATATACTGAACTAAACAAAGGTGATGCGCCACTTTTAAATTGAGCAATAAACAAGAGTAAAGGGTGCATTACAAATAAAACAAGTACTGCAACGCCGGTTTTAGAAAAAAATGAATCAAGTGAAAATTGAAATTTAAAATATGATGAAAATGTGCCAACAACCATTTGAGAGTACATTATACTAAATGCAAGTAATCCGAAAATTGGAAAAAAGACATATAAATTAAGCATAGGTTGCCAATCATAACTTTGTGCCCAAACACATAAAGGAATAAGTAGTTGAAATATGAATAGTAAAGAGAAATATTTTTTCATTCTAAAGATTCTGTTTACCAGTAATTGTTAAAATATTTTCTTTTTTTACAATACTAACAGTTTCTAAATTATTGATGATAATATCGTTACCTAGCAAATAGTACGAAATATTTCGAAGATCACGAATACGTATCTTCTCCACTTCAGGAATTGTGAGAACCTCAAAAGGCACTTTTGCTTGAAGATGAGGGTTATTTTCATTAAATAAACCAATAAATGCTGATTTAAACCCATCAGGGTCTTGACCGGGCTTTCTACTTAATGTTATACTTTTTGCCTCAAATTGTTTGTTCATATTCTACTTGTGGAAGTTCTTACTTTTAAAGATTACTAAATACTTTTTCAGATGAAGGTAATATGAGGCTCCAAAACCGGCAAAGAAGAAAATGAATATGAGTACGCGAGATAGCCAAAATGCACCAACAAAGTATCCAATAAAAAATCCAAGTATAATTAAAATGAAAGGAAGGATTGGTTCTTTATATCTGCGAATATAATAAATACGAGCAGCAGTTACTCCAGATAAAAATACGGCAATGTAACTTGCTAATGTATTTTGTAGCAACACTGCAAGGATAAAACCAAATACCAAAAATGTTACTGAAAGCGCTTCAACCCAGTTTTCTTGTAAATCCATTGTTGTTTGTTTATTTTATGTCAATAAAAATGTATCTATTTCTCTGACATTGTTAATAATAGCCATATGGTAACAGCGACTGCAATTATAATTGCAAGGACTAAGCCAAATGTAGTTTTTGGAATTAATAATACTGCTGCTAAAATTGCCGCAATTAAACCTGCGTAATACAAAAATTTAGAGCCAAAAAGAATAATGAGTCCGTCTAATTGTGGCAGGGGAATTAATGCGCTAAACGCAAAAACCACATTAAACAACAGTCCCTGATTGAAAAAATAATTATCTGGGGAAAAATGTAGAAGAATTGCGAAAAATATTGCCGCAAGAAGTGAGCCCAATATTCCCCATAACCCAATAAATGCAGAATCGCCATATCCATGCCCATACCTGAATTCACCAAGACGTTGTTTAACCATAAATGTTGTTGCAACAGTTCCAACTAAAGCAATTGGTAATGCTTTTGATGTAAGAAGAGTTGTAATAAAGACAATTAGGAACGAAATAAATAGCCCTAACCACCATACTTTGAATTCCGCCTTATATCCTTCAGAGAGAGCATATATTTTTTGACAGCCAATTCTAAAACCCAAAGATAAACCGACAGCAATAATACTAAGAAGGAAATGCTGAATGCCAACGACAAGCTGAGTTGGATGCCAATCGTTAAAGGAAAAGATAAAGCCCATAACAAGCATAGATGCAGAAATTTCTACAATTTCTCGTTTATCAAATCTAAAGAATTCTGTTACCCTTGCTTTTAGCTCGTCAGTGGAAACCATGCAAAGTGAGAAGATGAGGAGGTATATAAAATTTAGGGGAATTGTGTGACTAGATAACTATTTCTTCTTTAGTACTGTTACTTTATGCACACTCTCACCACGCAGAACATTTTTCGTACTAACAAGCTCAAATGTCTCTGGGATCATAATATCCCATCCTTCTCGTGAAATAAAACAGAGCAATCCGTCTGAAGAGAGAACAAATGAGCTTTGATAGTATATCTCATTTAATTCATTTTCATCTTTACTTGTAATTTGAAATACAATATGGGACATAGATTCTTTTTCATACCGAACATCAACTTCTTCTAATTCATACTTGTGAAATGCAATGAAATTGTTTACACCAGCAATTGATGCGTTTTTTCGTGCGGCCACATAGTTACGTTTACTTGAATCAAACCCTTCTATTTTTTTAGTGTCATTTGGAGTTACGGAAGATATAAATTTCAAGAGAGGAATTAATTCATCTAATTCTCGTACTGCTAATCCAGATTGCATAAAAGCCAATTCAATTGGAAGGGTTCCATCTTTCATATAGCAAAATAAAGGCGAAGAGTTCATAGTAATGTTGCAATAATGCAACAATGTATACGCAAGATCTCCTTTAAATGATGCATGATGCGCAAACACGCGGTATGCACGTTTACTTAGTTCTTCGTGAGAAAAATCTAGCCCTATGTAGTATGTGTGTGAATTGTAGAACACCGTCACGCGATATTTTGGATCCTTGTAATGAATTGATCCGCCAGGGTATAAACTAAGAAATTTTGGTGTAACCGACTTTGCGATTTCTATACGATTATCTTGGCCACGCACATTTTCAACTTCAGTTACAAATGTGTATTCTGATTGAAGGTCAATGGGTTTAGAGAGTGTAAGATCTGCATATTTTTCATTTTGACCAAGAGCTAAGAGTATACGAATGCACGATTGCATATGAAGAATTACTATTTGTAATTGCTCCTTTGATAATTCGCAAATAAGTATTTGTTCCTTAATTGTTGGTTCAACACCAACCAATCTGATAACTTCTGCTTGTGCAATTTTCTCTTCTTGAGAATTAACTATAATGTAAATCTTCATTCTTCTTCTGTTTTTGGAGTTTCTTGATTATCGTAAGAACCCTGTGTAGATACCTCTTCAGAGGATTCAACAGGTTTTACTTCAACATTTTCTGGTTCTTCTTGTACATTTAGAGGTTCTTGTTCCAAAGTTGATTCTTGTTGTACAGAATGCCCAGATAACTGTGTTGATTCAGAGGTTTCTACATTTTCTGGCACTTCTGCAGCAGGAGTATCGTTCTCTACCACCTCTTTAGTTTCAGATTCTTCAACAGCTTCTTCTTCAAGTTCAAGATTTTCTTCAATGATGATTGTT
>CAYOOY010000015.1:10878-22815 GCA_964405725.1 uncultured Methanosarcinales archaeon
ATGCTGATAAACTATCATCTTCACGAAGACGCATGACACGAACTCCTTGAGTTGCTCTGCCGATTTGACTTATATCAGAAGATTTCATTCTAATTCCAATACCATTACGAGACATGAGCATTAATTCTTCAGCGCCATCAACTAATTTAACTGATCGTACGGGGCCATTTTTTTCTGTAATCTTAATATTTGTAACTCCTTTTCCACCACGATTACATAATCTGTATTCAGTAACTGGCGTTCTTTTACCATAGCCTTTTTCAGTGAGAGTTAAGATGTCTTTTCCTTCTTCTGCTGCGAGCATGCCAATTACTTCGTCATTTTCTTTAAGTCGAATACCGCGAACACCCCTAGCGGTTCTGCCCATTGGCCTGACGTGTCCCTCATTAAATCTGTTAGCAAGGCCACCTTTGGTTGCAAGGATGATTTCCTGATTTCCGGAAGTGTGCCGAACTCCAATTAATGCATCGCCTTCATCAATTGTAACTGCACGAATACCGCCCCTTCGAGGACGACTAAAATCACTTAATGGGGTTTTTTTAACTGTTCCTTTTTGTGTCGCCATAAACAAATATCCTTCTTTGAAATCACGTACAGGAATTATGGCGGTAACATTCTCTTCTGAAGAGAGTTCAAGAACGTTAGCAATATGTTTTCCTTTTGATTGTCTACTTCCTTCGGGTAAATAGAATACTTTTTTCCAATATACTTGTCCTTGGTCTGTAAAGAAGAGTAAATAGTCGTGTGTTGATGAGACATATAATCGCTCAATGAAATCTTCTTCTTTTGTTCCAGCGGCTTTTACTCCAACTCCACCACGTTTTTGAGTGCGATATGTATCAATGGGAAGTTGCTTGATATATCCTGCGTGAGTCATTGAAACGACAACTTGCCGCTCTTCTATTAATTGCTCTATATCAACATCTTCATCACCACCAATAGTTATGGTGGATCGGCGTGGATCTTGATAAGCCGTAATAACTTCTTGAAGTTCTTCTTTAATTAAGGATAGAACCTTTTCATCAGATTCTAAAATTGATTTGTAATACGCAACTTTTTGAGTCAGTTCTTGATGTTCTGATTTGATTTTATGTTGCTCAAGTGCTGCCAATTTTTGCAATCTCATTTCAAGAATTGCCTTTGCTTGAATTTCAGTTAATGAAAAGGAATTAATCAAAAATTGCTTTGCATCATCAACAGTTTTCGAGTTACGAATACCAGGGATTACTTGGTCTAAATTATTTAGTGCAGTTAAGAGCCCCTCAAGGATATGTAGTTTTTTTTCTGCTTGTTCCAAATCATACTGTGTGCGCCTGGTAATTACAATTTTTCGATGAGAAATGTGATATTCTAAAAATTGTTTAAGTGAAAGGGTTTTGGGTTGATTATCAACTAATGCAAGCATGTTAAGACCAAATGATATTTTTAATCGAGAGTGTTTGTATAGTTGATTAAGAACAATATTTGGATCCACATCTTTTTTAAGATCAATAACAATACGGATCCCATCTTGATCAGATTCATCATTAATATTGCGAATACCAGGAACTATTTTTCCTCGTACTAAATCGGCTATTTGAATAATAAGATCTTCTTTATTTACCTGGTATGGAATTTCAGTAATTATGATGTTATTGTTTTCTTCATGAGATTTTGCTTTAATAGTAACTTTTCCTCGCCCATATTTGTATCCATGAACAAGCGCTGATCCACACAAAATTTCTCCACCTGGTGGAAAATCCGGGCCAGGTACAATACGAATTAATTCCTCATCTGTGACTTCTGGATTATCAATCATTGCTATGATTGCTCTGCCCACTTCACCTAAATTATGTGGTGGAATATTTGTTGCCATACCAACTGCGATTCCCGAAGATCCATTAATGAGAAGGTTTGGAATTTTACTTGGCAAGACAGTGGGTTCTTGCAAGGACCCATCAAAATTGTCTTTGAAATCTACTGTATTTTTCTCAATATCTTTTAGCATTTCTTCTGCTAACTTTTTGAGTTTTGCTTCAGTATAACGCATGGCAGCAGCATTATCACCATCTATTGAGCCAAAATTTCCTTGACCATGAATTAGAGGATTACGAAGAGAGAAGCCTTGTGCCATACGAACCAATGAATCATATACTGCAGTATCGCCATGAGGGTGATATTTTCCTAGAACTTCCCCTACAATTCTTGCACATTTCTTAAATGGACGATTATGAAGCATGCCCATATCGTACATCGCATAGAGAATTCGTCTGTGAACGGGTTTAAGACCATCTCGTACGTCTGGAAGAGCTCTTCCAACAATTACAGACATTGCGTAATTAACATACGCTGTCTTCATTTCATCTTCAATTACTCGAGGAATAATAGATGATTGTGATTCTGGTGCAGGATCTGGAATGGGTTCGGATTCGGTCATTTTTTATTAAATAATGATGTAAATTAAGTGTTGATTTAAGAGGATTTCTAATCACCAAATAACTTATTTCTTTTTTTGTTTATCGACGATAAACTAGTGTTTTATTAAGAGAGGTTTTGTTTATAAATCTTGCGATTTTTTGCATATTGTGAGGGTTATTTACATATTTATGTTCTATAATGATTAATAAGATTGAATATTTTCCAAATAAAAAAATAGTAAAGGTGAAAAAATGTCAAAAAATGTTCTTATTGTAGGAACGGGCACCATTGGTGAACCGTTAATTGGGTTATTTTCGCGTTTTAGGGAAGAATTTGGTTTGGATAATGTATTATTTCACAAACGAACACCGCTAAAAACAGATAGATCCAAGGTATATTCCTTGCAACAATCTGGATCACAGTTAGTGGTTGATAGGATTAGTGTAGATAGCTTTAGAGACCTTGATATTGAACCTGTAATGACATATGATGAGGCCCTTAGAATGAGTGATGTTGTTATCGATTGCACTCCTGTTGGAAATGAAAATAAGGATGAAATATACAAACATTTTGATAATATTTCGGGGTTTATTGCTCAGGGGTCAGAATCAGGATTTGGAACACCCTATGCACGGGGAATAAACGATGAAGCACTTAAAGATGAGAAGTTTATTCAAGTGGTTAGTTGTAATACGCATGCACTTTCTTCAATTGTAAAAACCCTTGCATATGGCGCTGACACATACGGAACAAATTATGATCAAGGAAATTTGCTTGATGGAAAATTTTTGCTTACCCGGCGCGCAACAGATATCTCACAAGGAAAAGGTTTTATTCCTGCTCCAACTGTAGACACGCATTCTAATAAACAATTTGGAACGCACCACGCATATGATGCACATAGACTTTTTGGCACATTAGGGTTTGATCCAAATATTTTCTCAAGTTCGCTTAAAACTAATTCTCAATATATGCATTTGATGAAATTTGATCTAACTGTGCGTGATGAAGTCTCTAAAGACCAATTGATTGAAAGGATACACGATAATGAACATTTAGCAGTTACATATAAGAATTCGGCAGCGGAAATTTTTAGTTTTGGCAGGGATCATGGTGGATATGGAAGAATATTAAATCATGCAGTAATACCTATAGAATGTTTGAATGTTCGCAAAACAAGAGGAGGATACCATATTGCAGGACATAGTTTTACACCACAAGATGGAAATTCACTTATTAGTTCGACTGCTGCAGCATTACGATTTTTGGATAGAGATGGACATTCAGATCAGCTACATGTCTTAAAACCATATTTCTTTGATGAGGTTTGAGAGAATTCAAAGAAAAGTTGAAATAAAAAGAGGGAAAATACTTATTTAACTTGCGCCATGGCATTTTTCAATTCGTCATGCCCGGCGTCTTTTTGTTCTTCTAACTCTAAGAGTCGATCAACTTCGTCCGCTTCTTTGTCGACTGCTTCGGCTTCTTGCAACACGTCACTTGGAACTTCTTGTAAGAATGCTTTTTTAGCCGCGTCTGAAGGAAGGTCAAAATAATTGAAGAATTTTTTTGTTAATTTTACTTTATAGGTTCTTCCAAACCTTTCTTTTGAAATAAACCCTTGCTCTACAAGTTGATTCATATGATCATACGCTGACGCATTTCGTAATTTTACTATTTCAGATTGCACAATTGGATATTTCCACGCAATTACTGCTAACGTTTCCATCAATGGCCTTTCCAATTCTGTAGATGAAACGATTGAACTTACTAACGGGACATATTGATCTTCAACTGTCAATTTCCACCCTGTTTCTTTTTTTACAATTTGAAGACTATTTGGATTTTCTGAATATTGTTGCTGTAACGATTTCACAATTTTTTCAATTTTTTGATCAGTTAAAGAACATAAAGAAGCTAATCGCTCTGTAGAAACTTCCTTTCCAATGGCAAACATTACGGCCTCTACTTTTTTATGATCACTATCCATATTTACAGTAAGGAATATTTCTCTCCTTTTAAATCTATTTTTCCTTGATCCAGAAGTTGATCTAAGAAATCGCCCAATCTTGCTGAATCAATGCCAGTTAATTTAGATAATTCTTCAGCGGTTAAATCCCGATTTTTAAGTAACACAGTCACATAATTCTTCAGCAAATGGGCCATATTTTCTTGCATTACTTTATTCTCAATTTGGACTTGCTTTGCAATCATATCAACACTATGGAGCCTTGCTTGCAAATCATTTAGAAACATATTAAGATCATTATCTTTAAGAGGAAGTTCTTTTGGAGAGATTATTTCAATTATTGAAGGCATGAAATCAAAGCAAAAACCAACTAAATTCTCTATACTACTCGTCTTAATTTCAAGTTCGGCAAACGTTGTCCACATATCATGATTTTCTTGTTTTTTTATATCCGCATATTCCTCATGAACAACAGTATAAATTTCGCTCTTTTTAATGTTATCAACGTATTTCTTCATCATTTCCCCAACATGTTCTTGAGGTTTTCCTAGAACTTCCATGACTGCTCTGAATTGAATTTCCATGGTGATGGGGGTTAGTGGTGGTTTTTAAGGTTTTCTGAATAATGTTACAACAATCAATGATAGAGATATTGCAAGAAAATAGATGGTTAAATGCTGAGCTTTGTCACCTGTTGATTCATATACAACAAATGATGAAGAAAGTTGAGCTGGCCGTACATTTTTTTGAGGTGATTCTATCAGTGAATTGCTTTTTGCAGCTATTGGCAAGATTTGAGATGAATTTCTTTTTTCATACCTAGGTAAAATAGAAATGTCTTTAGTGATATCCCTTGTTGTTTTTTGTGTATCTTTTCTCAATTTTACTTTGATTTTATATTTTCCAGGCTCAATATCATTATCGGGAATAATTGTGACTTTTTTTGTTGAAAGTGATCCAGGAGTGATTGAAAATGAAATTCTATTTTGATCTCTTGGAAGATTATTGCACGAATAGCATTTTGATCCACGATATAAATACGCCCACAAAGTTATATCTCGAAATTCGTCATCATTTTGAATGATTAATGAGAGGGGTAAATTGGTGCCTTGCTTCAAACTTCCAGGAATTTCTTCAATGCGATGAAAAAAATAATTTTTCTCTTTTTCATACTCTTTTTTCAAATCACGAAGTTGTTTTTGAAATGAGCGATTCATTCGCTTAAGAGAAGAAGTATAATTTTTGCAGATTTTGCTATTGACTCCGTGTATATTCAAAGATCGAGTATCATTACCTCCAAGACCCACTACATATAATTGAACAGAACCATCATTGATTTTATTATCACAATTTGGTAGGAGCTGTAAAGGAACAATAAATGTATTGCTTTGATACATTTCATCAACAGATAGGCGAGCAACTTTACTTACTTTTTTATTTCCTCTTTTAGCAAAGATTTGAACTGATTTTTTAGTACTTTTACCTTTATATAGATCTACTGTTATGTAGATTATATCTCCCCACTTAGTTTTTTGATCTGATCCTTGATTAATTTTTGTAATTTGAAGAGAAGAATTATTATGCCTATATTCTTTGTTAAGAGCAATTATTTTGGTTGGTTTATTATTATGTACATTACTATCACTGCAGCTTAAATTATGAATTTCAAAGGAAAGTTGGTATGTTCCTTTTTTTAATGAAGGAGAGTATTTTTTTGTTGATGAAGTAGTTATTGGTTTATTCTTCCAAGGAGTATAGGTTTTGATTACATTCCCATAAAAGTCTTCAATTTTTCCAGACACTGAAATATTTGTAGGGTACCCGACATGGCGTTGCAACTTGAGTTCAAATGGAAGTTTGGTATTTGTCAAAGAAGTGTTAGTTTGAATCTTAAGAGACCAATCACATTCTTCTACAAACACATTTTTTTCTCCGGGCGTTGGTTTTGTTTCAACCCATTCATTATTATATAATGCCCACGACATTCCTTCAGTAGTGGTTCCATAACTAAGTGAATCTAGTAATTGAGATTGGAAATAAAGCCTCACTTCATCATGGTCGTTGTTTAAATTAAAATCGGTATCTTTATTACGATATACAACAGCATATGAATTTGGCTGAATTATAGTAGAATTTGTATTGGTATGGGTAATATATAGTTCATTTTTGATAACTGAATCAGTGAATTCCAATTCTTTAAGATCGATTGCTTTTGATGAAGGATTAAATAATTCAACCCACTCACCATGTGGCCTTCTTGCATTATCTTTACCAAAAGGGTTTGACATTATTTCGGTAATTATTAAATCAGCATATTGAGTAGAAAGATTCCAAATTGAGTTTTGTCCTCCTGGAGTTGGATATCGTGATTCTGCTAAGGTTCCATCCTCTCTTGTCTCAAGTGTTTGATTGTTACGATATGCTCCAAGAGATTTTCTATAAGAAATGTGAATTGTGTTATTTGACGAGTTCAAATAAATAGTTTCACCTTCATTACTTAACCCATTTCCTAATGATTTATCATCGACACAGAGCGTATGCTCTCGAAAATGAGGCAAAATTCTTGATTTTCCTGTGAGGACAACATACGAATTTTTGTGAAGAATAGTTGAACAACCATCTTCACAACACGTAATCTCATCTATACTTTTTTCATCAATAAACTGCCATTTCGAAAGATTAATTGACCTATTTTCATCATTATAAATTTCAATCCACTCTGGACCTTGAAATGGCGCATACATTATTTCAGTAATTTGTATGGCATTAACTGGATGGAACAAAATAACAAACAACATAAGTAGAACAAAACAAGGCAACCCCCTCATAAATAATGGTAATGGTTATTGCCTCTTAAGTCTTTAGAAAATAACAGATAAATTTTTTCTTATTATAGAGTACTAAACAAAGTTTTTAAACGTTATTTTACATGCACAAGATATGGGATGGTTATTTGGGAAAAAAAAGAAGCCGAAAATTCCGCTTCCGGCACCGGCTGATGCGTTACAGTTTCCTTCTTCAGGTTCTTCACCTGTAGCAATTGAACCTGCACAACTAAAAGAAGCTGCTGGAGTGACAGCCCCACCAAAAGAGGTTGAGGCGCCAGCCAAACCTAGTTTTTTAACAAAGCCTCAGGCACCTGCAGTCACGCCGTTCAAAGCAATGCCAGTTCAATCGCCATCGTTTGGCGAAGTGCCAGTGGAAGGGCCATTATATATTAAAAAGGATGTATATCAACATATGTTGGGCGAAATTGAAGCCCTTAAATCACATATTTTATGTTTAAGTCAAGTAACTCGGGAGTTGGAAGAATCTGAGTTTAACGAAGAGAGTCATGCAGAAAAATTGCGAAAGTCGATGAAACTTATGCATGATAAGTTGTTACTTGTAGACAAAATATTGTTTAAATCTGGAGGTGAGTACTAATGGATCGAATGCCCGTTTTTATAAAAGTAGATGAATATGATGAAGTTCTCAATTTGGTGCGTTTAGTACGCAGGAAATTAGAGGATTCTAAACACACATTATTGAAAATTCATGATTTGAAAAATGAAGAAGATCATCAGTTAGAAGTGTGGCAAAACACTCTTGCTGAAGTTGAAAAGAAAGTGGACTTTATTAACCACAGTTTAAGTCAACCTGAACAGATGTAATATGGCTAAAAAACGCACTTCAAAAAAGAAAAGTACTCGTAAATCCGCCCGTAAGTCCTCTCGTAAGAAGACAGTTCGTAGTACGGCACCTAGAGATAAACAGCCTGAGTACATGGTGCGTATTAATGATCCAAAGAATGTTCGTAAAGATGTTCTTGAATCGCTTCGTGAAGTGATTATTTTTATGCAAGGATATGAGACTTTTTTACGTATTCAGGAAGAAAAAATAGGGTTGTTCACAACTCTTAAAAGTCAAATTAAAGAGTTGAATTCTCTTGTTGACGGGAAACTTAGACAATATCTTCCTCGAGGAAAATTAAAACCAATTCTTCCTTCTAAATTAGTCCCTGATCGGAAAAAAGAAGAAAGTGCAGAGTTAGATATTCCCAAAACAAAGGTTGTAAAAACAGCTAGGCCAAGTCCGGTTGAGCGAACCCCTGCATTAGAGGAGCCAGAACCAGAGCCTGTTTCTGAGTTAGACCAATTAGAAAGGCAATTAAAAGATATAGAGAGTCAACTTAATGTATTAAAATAAATTACATTAGAACAAATATAGATTCTTTTTTTGATTTGCAATTATGTTGTATTCTTACTGATTTCTTTTGAGGAGTTAGTAGAGCTAGTAACGAAAACCATATGCCAAGGGTTATAATCCCCATAAGTCCAAATTGATAAAATGCAAATGGGCTCACCACAACAAAAGAAAGTATTGCAATGAGCCACAGGGGAGCATTAATAATGCTTATTTCCTTGCATTTGACAGAGCATTTATTGGACATCTTCTTCTCGTACTCCTTTCATTCTTTTCACTGTTTCAGTACAAGATAAATAGGCTGGGTAAAACCATTTTTCTGCAGCTAATTGTGCACGAATCACTTTTAGTACCCTGTACAACCTATTTTGTTTTTCTTTACTTGATTTAACATAAAAAAAATATTCAAGAAGAACTACACGTACGGCGTCGTGGATCGTAGTGGATTTATTGATCTTATGAATAAGACGTTTTTTCCACACGCGTCGCCGTACAGTAATTAGTTTTTCCATCTAGAAAAACCTCTGTATCCAGTGAAGGATTTTTTCCAAAAGGTTCTGCTGTTCTAAGAGTTGAGCTTCTAGATCGGTACAAACGCTACTTAGACAGGTATTACTTGAGCATTCGTAATTGTTCTGACACGAAGCGCCAAGTCCTGATTGAAGGTGCATCTCTCCATTCCAATTACAGTAGAGTTGTTCTCCATTACGAAATCGTGTTCCTGTTGGAACACATCGATCTTTATGGAAACAGCCAGTTTCGCATGCTCCTTGGTATGAAGGAGCGTATTCAACTAGTGCTTCAGTTGGTTCTACTGCTACTTCATAAGGAAAATCATCAACGTGTACAGTAATGATATTACTACAACTTGTTTCATCAACTACGTTTCCTTTTTTTAGACATACTTGAAATGTCCAAGGACCATTTTCTAAATTTCCTAAATTGTAGTAACTCCAATCGACAAAACTTTCAGCAGGATCGTTGTTTAGTGTAGTACCTTTGTTCCACTTAATTGCATACACATCAAATTTGGATCCCATGCCATTAACATCATACCAATCAATATTAGCATAGCCAGGTTCATTATTTGATCCCCAAAGAACAAGGGAATCTGAAGATACTGCAACAGATTCTGCAGTTGGTAGGACTTCTACCTCCGCTTTACTGTAAACTCCATCAACCCACACGGTATGTGTATTACTACAACTTGATTCGTCAACTACTTTATTCTTACTCAAACAAACCTGAAATGTATTTGGTCCGTTTTCAAGATGACCTAAGTTGTAATAACTTCCAAAACTAATCCATGCATTTTGATACGGTTTTTGTAAAGATGTACCCTTATTATGTCTAACATTATACTTGTCAAACTTAGTTCCAAGTCCATCGATATCATTCCAATCTAGGTTACTAAATCCTGGTTCTTTATTTGAACCAGCTAAGTGAAGTTTTTTGGTATCGCTTTTTACACAAGCTCCATCAAAACAAGAATAACCATTTTTACATAAAACATATTCTACTGCTGGAACATTAGTGGAATCACAATGTAATTCTGCTAAATAACCTTGAAATGTTGATAGTTCTGTGGGAGTTGCTGTTCCGGGAACAACACAATAATCAAATCCGCCGCCCCAACCAGATTTAGTAGCTTTACCTTTCTTGTAGTAATCTTTACCACCATCGGTATCTACACATGAATTTGAAGGTGCTGTTTTTGGTAACTCAACTGCTTTTCCTTTTACGTTCAATGTAAAAATATTTCCACAACTTTTCTCACTGACAACTTTATTTTTACTCAAACAAACCTGAAAAGTCCAAGGGCCTTCTTCAAGATTTTTTAGATTGTAATAATTCTGTGTTACCCAACTTTTTGCATGATCACTATGTAAGAAAGATCCTTTATTCCACTTTATGTGGTATGCATCAAAATTGGTACTAAGACCACCCATTTGATTCCAACCAATTTTAGCCATATTTTCTTCATATGGATAGTTGTCCCAAATTTGGATTTTTAGATTTGGAATATTGTAAGTACTTTTAATATTGATAGTTTTAGCCATACTACACGAAGATTCATCTACAATATGTCCAATTTTAGAGGCAAGACATACACGAAAGGTCCAAGGACCGGTTGAAAAATCATCAATAGTATACTCTGAAGGCATCGTTTCATCTGTAGATGCTCCATTATTTCCATATCCACTAATTGTTTTTACTAAAGAATTACCTGGGCCCCATTCCATCCTATACCAATTATCTTTGATATCCTTATGTTCATCCCAATCAAGTTTAACTGTATCACCACTTGGATTTGTTACTTCTAATTTAATTGGATCTGCTGCACTCACAACACTTGCAAGCATACAAACCATTATTGCTATAATCATTAATTTTTTCATTTTTATTAATTACCTCGAATTTGATTTATGTTCAAAAGTAAAACAAATATATAATACTTGAGCGGGAAGCAACACCAAAATAGAACAAAAAATCGGCCCAAATAGAAATAAACGAATAATTACTTGCCCAAAACCCTATTTTCCCAAGAAAAAGTCTGTTAAGGTGATTTTAACCATTTTTCCGTGTTTTTGTGTTTCAATTATCTTTTTTTGCTCTAATTTTTTTACGATCCGCGAGAGTGTTGTTCGTGCAATCTTAAATTCATGGCGTAAGGTACTTTGATTAGCTTGATTATTGTGGGTAATAAGATATTCAACAATCAATTTTTCGCTTGCCGAGAGAGTCTTGATAATAGCTTCACTCGAATTTGAAATGGATTTTCCCGATTTGGCCTTATGAGGTTTTACTCGGGTTTTTTTGAAAACGAAAAATAAGAATAGAACTACAAGTAATGTACCCAATACTCCCCCAATTAATGAATATATTCCTACTTCATTTTTGGCGATTTGGTCAAGTTTGATTTCAACAACCGTTGGTATGCCTTTTTGAACTTTTATTTGAGCAGAGCCAACTATATCTGCACTAGATGCAATAATTGTACAATCGCCAACTGGAAAATTAGGAACTGAGAAAAATCCTGTTTTATCTGCTTGAGTGGGAAGAATAGTAGTTGAATAACATGAAAATTTAAGATTTGCATGAGGAACTAGATTATTTTTCATATCTATTACTTTTCCTTGAACATATCCAATAGGCAGAATAGATATTTTCTTGATTTCTGGCGCAGTCCCTTCAATAAGTGCATAATAATCAGGAGCGGATGTTTTGGTATCATCAATAATTATTTTTGCTGCATATTTTCCGTCAGGCATATTTAGGTGAAGAACATTGGAATCCAAAATTGAGACATGTTTTTGTTTTCCAAAATCGATTTGAACTATGTGATTTGAAAGATCCCCATTATCAATAGTCGTAAAATCAAGTTC